>JAGVBT010000103.1 GCA_020059605.1 Deltaproteobacteria bacterium | reverse complement strand
GAAGAGGCTGAACGTCAATTGAAGGAATTGGGAATTCGTCAGTATTCCTCTCTCCGCGATGCAGTAAAGGCAGCGGTGGACCTTGCAAAGGAGCGTTAAAGCGATGAGCATTTTAGTCGGAAAAGAAACGAGGCTGATTGTTCAGGGCATCACAGGAAATTGGGGACAGAGACAGACGCTCAATATGCTCGAGAATGGGACATCCATTGTGGCTGGAGTCTCCCCCGGTCGGGGAGGAACAGAGGTTTTAGGCATCCCTGTGTATGACACGGTGTCGGAAGCCATGAAATATCATCAAGCCAATACTTCTATCCTTTATATCCCCGCGCCCGCTGTTAAAGAGGCAGCCTTTGAGGCGATTGAAAATGGAATGAAGGTCGTGGTCATCATTACAGAAAATGTTCCTCTTCATGACACAATGAAGATTGTGGATATGGCTACGCAGTTAGATGCTTGGGTCATCGGGCCGAACACTCCCGGGATTGTGAGTCCAGGTAAGGCGTTGGTAGGATTTTTACCGGGCGCAACGGTTCAGCCAGGGGGAATCGGTATTGTCTCTCGAAGTGGGACTCTGGCCATCGAAACCCTCCGCTTTCTCTCAGAAAATGGTATTGGAATCTCGACCTGCTGTGGCATTGGGGGCGATCTGGTAAGCGGGAAAAGTCATGTTGATTATCTGGGACTTTTTGAGAAGGATGTAGAGACCCGTGTGGTTGTCCTATTGGGAGAGATCGGAGGGAATATGGAGGAAGCGGCTTCAGAATATATTCAAAAGATGAACAAAACGGTTATCAGCATGATTGTGGGAAGAACAGCGCCACCAGGGAAACGGATGGGACATGCTGGGGCGATCATATCCCAGGGGTCAGGTTCAGCAGTCCACAAAATCGAGGTTCTCAAGAGAGCTGGAGCAAAGGTTGCTGATGAATTCTGGCACCTGGTTAAACTTGTGCAGGAAAGTCAATAAAAGGAGGGCAACATGTCAGAGGCAAGGGCAGAGAAAGAGAAAACACATTTGACAGAAGGAAAGATTACGGAAGAGGCTTTAGAAGAGTTAAGAAGTCGTGTCGGGAAGAAATTGAGGATCAGTCCTTTTAATACCATTGCCTCAAAGGATGCAATTCGGCATTTTGTGGACGGGGTGGGTGATGTAAATCCCCTTTTCAGGGATGAAGAGTATGCGAAAAATACAAGATATGGGAAAATCATTGCCCCTCCTTCCTGGCCATATAGCGTATTCCCCACATGGATTCCTCAAGGTCTAAAAGGCGTGCATGCCTTCCATTCAGGCAATGACTGGACCTTTTACAAACCCATTTTTGAGGGTGATACCATCACTCCAGAGCTTACCTTCACCCATTTTGATGAGAAAAAGAGCAAATTTGCTGAAAGGATCATTATCGTCCACTATGATGACAACTATTTCAATCAACGAGGGGAGGTGGTGGCAAATGTCAAGGCCTGGAGTGTAAGAGCTGAGAGACGGGCCGCACGGGAAAAAGGTAAATATTCCGATCTGAAGCTACCCCATCCCTGGACAGAGAAGGAACTTGAGGAGATTGAAAAGCAGGTTTTAGCGGAGGAGATCAGGGGAAAAGAAATCCGTTATTGGGAGGACGTGAAAGAAGGGGAAGCGTTACATCCTCTGGTTATAGGGCCTTTAGGGATTACCGATATGATTGCCTATTGTATTGGTTCATGTCCAGTGCCTTTGAAAGCCCTGGGAGCTGCTCTCAGGGATTATAAAAGGCATCCAGGTTGGGCTTTTCGGGATCTCAATACAGGTGCCTTTGAACCCACCTTTGCTGTGCATTATCATGTGGATGCTGCAAAAAGTGCCGGAGTTCCCTATATGTATGATGTGGGTACGCAGCGGCAACAGTGGTTGATCCAGCATATGACTAACTGGATGGGAGACGAAGGTTGGTTAAAGACATGCTATGCAGAATACAGGCGTTTTGTATATCTATCAGATGTCCTTTGGTTGAAAGGGAAGGTGACCAAGAAGTATATCGATGAGGCCGGAGAGTCTTGCGTGGAAATAGAGACCTGGGCGGAAAATCAGAGAGGAGAGGATGTCATGCCGGGCCATTCCACCGTCATTCTTCCCTCCCGGGAGAGAAACACGTGGCCTGTGGAAAAGAGGTTGCAAAGATAAAGAATTTGGAGGATAAGATGAAAATTGATCCATCTCAATTAGACTGGAAGGAAGCCCATGAATTGCTGGTAGGGGCCGTGTTGCCACGTCCCATTGCTTTTGTTTCAACCATTGGTGAGGATGGAATCAATAATGTCGCTCCTTTTAGTTTCTTCACATCGATATCGGTTAAACCTGCCTATGTTGGTTTCAGCATAGGGAGATACAGAGAAGGAAGGAAGAAAGATACCCTGGTGAATATTGAATTCTCAAAGGACTTTGTTATTAATGTTGTAACGGAAGAACTAGTTGATGCTATGAATCAGGCGTCCAAGGACTATCCCAGTAATGTGGATGAATTTAAAGAAATCGGCATTACTCCGGTCAAAGGGGATCTGGTAAAATCTCCCATAGTGGCCGAGTCTCCGGTCAACATGGAGTGTCGGTTAGTGAAGACCCTTGAGTTTGGTGAGCCGCCTCGGATCAACAATTTTGTGATTGGTGAAGTACTTCGAGTTCATGTCAGAGATGATATATTGATCGATAATATAATAATAAAAGCAGATCGATTAAAGGCGGTGGGTCGGCTTGGAGAAGAGCTCTATTGTCGGACAACCAATATGTTTGAGAAAAAGAGACCCTCAGTTCTATGAGGACACAATATGCAGAAGATCTATATCAAGCTGAGGAATGATATCACTTTTGGGAAGTTTAAACCCGGGGAACACCTCTCAGAAAATTTTCTTAGTCAAGAGTATAAGATTAGCAGGGCTTCGATAAGGGAGGTTATTGGGCGGCTTGCTACCCAAGGCTATTTGACCATTGAACCAAATCGAGGAGCTGCTGTCACCAAGCTATCGCTGGAAGATATTGATATTATATATAATGTTTTGATTCGTTGTGAATCCTATGGAACAGCATTATTTTCTCAACGACAAAACAGTCAGACCCATATCAAAAAATTGGAGTTTCTGCATAAGAAAATGCAATCGAAAGAAATTAAGTCTGATTATAAAGCTTGGCTCCATTATAACGACCAATTTCATGAGAGGATTTATAAAAATTGCGGAAGTGACATTGTTTCAAGCCTCATCGATAACACCCGGTTTCGCATATACCGGTTTCGAATTGTAGAGACGTCCCCCGACATCATCAATCTTTATAACAGGCAGCATAAAAAAATACTTGAGACTATTTATGACAAGAATGAAAAGCGGGCTGAAGAATTGATGGCCAATCATCTAAACACTGCGAGAAAGCATCGGTTCGAAGTTTTTAAAAAATTTAAGGAATTATTGTAGTCACTAAAAGGATTTAGGGTGGTTTGTCAAGAATTTTTAAAAGGAGAAACCGATGGATATTAGAAATGTTTTTATAGTTGGTGCAGGAACGATGGGGAGTGGGATTGCCCAGGTTTGTGCTCAATCCGGGTTAAGGGTATTCTTGAACGATATTTCTCAAGAGTTAATAGAAAAAGGTATGAAAAATATTTCGTGGTCGGTTGGCAAGCTTGTCGAAAAAGGGAAATTATCTGAGACCAAAGAGGTGGTATTGAAACGTATTGAGGGAGCCATCGATTTTTCAATGGCAGAGAAAGCGGATTTGGCCATAGAGGCTGTTTTTGAAAATATCAATATTAAGAAGGAGATATTCAAAAAGTTAGATGAATCCTGTTCTTCTCAGGCATTGATTGTCAGTAATACATCCACAATTCCAATTACTGAGCTTGCAAGCGTGACCAAACGACCAGAAAAGGTTCTGGGCCTTCACTTCTTTAACCCTGCGCCGATGATGGAGGTCGTTGAAGTGATCAAAGGGATCAACACCTCTGAAGAGACCTTTGAAGCAGGGTTGGAGTTTGTTAGAAAAATCGGGAAACAGTCTGTCCGGGTAGAGATGGACATCCCTGGTTTTTTGCTCAATCGCGTCAATTTGATCAGCTATGTTGAAGCCATTCGTCTGGTTGAGCAGGGGATAGGGACAGTGGAAGAGATCGATAAGGGAATGAGGTTGGGATTCGGTCGCAGGATGGGGCCATTCGAAACCGGAGATCTGGTGGGATTGGATGTGAGTTATAATGGTCTGATGGCGATCTATGAAGAGAGCAAGGATATTCGTTATTATCCTCCACAGCTCTTGAGACGGAAAGTCAAGGCGGGTCAGCTCGGGCGAAAAACAGGGAGGGGTTGGTATGATTATAAAGAAGATAGTAGCCAGAAGGGAGGGAATTGAGTGGGGCAGAAACTTGCGTATTACGAGATAAGGAATCAAACTGCAATTGTAACGATTGATCATCCTCCCATGAATGCCTTGGATGTAGCCACCAAGGAGGCGATTGGTGAAGTATTCCTTGAGCTCGATGACCGTAGACAGGAAATGAGGGCGGTTATATTACACGGGGCTGGGGAGAAGGCCTTTGCTGCGGGGGCTGATATCAAGGCATTTTTGGAATTAACACCTGACATTGCCAAGAGGCGTCTTTCTCGAAGTCACCAGATATATGGAATGGTGGAGAACTTTGAGTGGCCGGTTATTACCGCCATTCACGGTTTTTGTCTGGGTGGGGGATTGGAGTTAGCCCTCTGCTGTGACATACGGTATGCGGAAGAGACAGCTAAATTTGGTTTTCCTGAAGTAAATCTTTCCGTTTTTCCAGGGAACGGAGGATTGCAGCGGTCTAAGTATCATTTATCCCTTGGTAAATTGAAAGAGCTGGTCTACAGCGGAGAGATGATTGATGCCGCAGAGGCGTACCGTCTCGGACTGATTGAGAAAATCACTCCACCTGGAAAAGCGATTGAAGCCGCCTTGGAGCTTGTAGACAAGATTAAGGGAAAGGGGCCTCTGGGAGTGATTTCCGCGAAAAAAGTGATGAACCGGACGAGAGAGCTTCCCCTTGAGCATGGACTCGATCTGGAATCTGATTTCTGGGCTAATCTTACGGCTTCAGAAGATATGAAAGAAGGTGCCCGGGCCTTTATTGAGAAAAGAAAACCCCAGTATAAATGCCAATAAGGAGAGGGAAATTGAGAGAAGCAGTGATTATTAGTGCGGTTCGTACTCCGATAGGGAGATACATGGGTCATCTGAAGGATGTGCAACCCTATGATCTTGGGGTCACCGTTTTAAATGAGGTTATAAAAAGGGCGGAAATTGATCCATCGTGGGTTGATGAGGTGATTCTGGGTCAATCCTATCAGAACGGGGAGTATGTCAATATCGCGCGAATGGCTTTGCTCAAAGCTGGCTGGCCAGAATCCATTCCCGGAATCACTCTGGACCGCCGCTGCTGCACTGGTTTGGACGTTGTCTGTTTCGCCGCCATGAAGATTCAATCTGGAAATGCAGACCTTGTTGTGGCCGGAGGGGTTGAGAGCATGAGTCACGCAGAGTTTTACCTCCCCGGGGAAATCAAGTGGGGGATTGGGGGCAAAAAAGGTATGCCCAGAGGGCATGGGGATCTTTCTCTCTGGGGGATTCCCTTCTATGATCGGATTCAGAGAGCAAGGGTGATGTCTCAACCTGAGGAACGGTATGGAATTTTACCTGCGATGATGTCATGGGCTGAGACGGCCGCAAAAGAAGAGGGGATTTCAAGGGAGGAGTGTGATCTTTGGTCTCTATCAAGCCATCAAAAGGCTTGTGCAGCTATTGAAGCTGGTAAATTCAGGGATGAGATGATTCCGGTGAAGATTTCCCGAGGCAAGGGTGATAACATGATCGTGAATGAGGATGAAGGTCCTCGAGGAGATACAACCCTGGGGAAACTCTCTCAGCTTAAACCTGTATTGGGAGGGGTCTGCACTGCAGGGAATTCATCATCAGAGAATGATGGAGCGGCTGCAGTGATCGTGACCACTTCAGAAAGGGCCAAAAAACTCGGCATTGAACCTTTTGCTAAGTTGAGATCCTTCTCTGTAACCGGAGATGATCCACGGAAAACATATAAGACAGTGCCTAAAGCCGTTGACCAAGCTCTTAAAAAGGCTGGTCTTACCATTAATCAGATTGACCTCGTTGAGATTCAAGAAGCATTTGCTGCTCAGGTGCTGGCCGATTTAAAAGAGATGGGGATTACCAGTAAAGATTATTATAAGATTAATGTGAATGGGTCGGGCATCTCTTTAGGTCATCCTGTTGCCTGTACGGGCACGAGAGTTTTAGTTACGATGCTTTATGAGATGCGCAGGCGGAATGCCCATTTTGGATTGGAATGTATATGCGGCGGCGGAGGATTAGGAATTGCCGCTGTGTTTGAGAGGGTATAGATGTGAAATATCAAATTAGACCATTACCTTTAGTAAATATCGAATTAGATATGTCTGCTATGACCTATCGATTTAATTATGGGAAGAAGAAATTTTTACCCTGTTACTGTTGGTACATCGAAGGAGCGGGCAAACATATTTTAGTGGATACTGCCACTGATGCAATACTTGCAAAAGAGTTTAGGGGAATTCCTGCTGAAAACATAGCTACATTTGAAGATGCCTTAAGCGGTTTAGGTTTGAAACCTGATGATATTGATATTGTCATCCAAACTCATCTTCAATGGGATCATTGTGCTAATACTTTTAAGTGCAGAAATGCGAGGGTGATTGTTCAAGAGGAGGAATTAAGATTTGCTTTAGCACCTCACCCCATTTTAGCGGCGACCTATAAAAAGAGCCTTTTAAAAGACCTCCATTTTATGGTCGTAAGGGGCCGCTGCGAGATTATTCCTGGAATCGAGCTTATTCCAACACCAGGCCATACCCCCGGGTGTCAGTCTGTATCTATTAATACGGCCAAAGGCAAAGCGATCATCACAGGATTTTGTTGTGTCAAGGAAAACTTTGAGCCGCCCGAAGATATAAGGGAGATCATGCCTGTGATTGCACCAGGTATTCATCTGAATGCTGTGGATGGATTTGAAAATGCTATTTTCATTAAAGGATTAGCAGACATATTAATCCCTTGTCATGATCCAATATTTTCAAAGATAAAGACAATACCTTGAATTTTCTTTAAAAAACAGAGAAGATTCCCCCATTAGAGAATAAAAATCATATTTCTGGAGAGAGGAGGATATAAGGAATGGAATTTAAATATCTATTCACCCCGCTGGAGATTGGAAATACCACAGTACGGAATCGGATTTTCATTTCAGCACATTCCAAGCAGTATGCTGAGGACAACATGATGGGCCGGCGTCATACATTCTATTACGGAGAACGAGCAAAGGGAGGGACTGGCCTCATTGTATGTGATATGTTGCATGTTCACCATACGAGCAGCAGCAATTTCTCTAAGGCCTGTTTTGCATATGATCCCAAGGTGATCCCCGGCCTAAAAACGGTGACTGATGCAGTTCACGAACACGGAGCAAAGATTTTCGCCCAATTGGTGCACTCTGGATGTCACGGTGATGGAGGGGTTTATGATGACCAATGGCGCCATGTGTGGGGTGTTTCTGCCATTCCAGATGTAAGTATAAGGGAAGCCTGCAAAGAAATGGAAACCGAGGATATCCAGGAACTGATCGATGGATTTGAAAAATCAGCCTACCATGCCAAGGAAGGTGGCCTTGATGGCGTTGAACTTCATGGAGCTCACGGTTACCTGATTAATCAATTCTTTTCACCTCTATTTAATAAAAGGACTGATAAATATGGGGGGAGCCTAGAGAAGAGAGTGACTTTCGCCATAGAGGTGATAGAGGCTGTGCGAAAAGCCGTAGGATCTGATTTTGTGGTGGGTATTCGAATCAGTGCCGATGAACTTATCCCTGGGGGAAACACCATTAAGGAGTATAAGGTCATAGCCAAGATTTTAGAGGAAACGGGGCATATCGATTATTTCAGTGTCAGTAGCGGCACGTATTATACGCCTTACATTTTTACACCACCGATGCTGTTACCCCATGGGTTTAGAGCATATTTGGCTGCCGAGATAAAGAGAGTTGTAGACATACCTGTATTTACAGTTGGGAGAATAAAAGATCCTTTATTGGCAGAAAAAATCCTTGCTGAAGGACAAGCTGACATGGTGGGCATGACTAGAGCCCAAATAGCCGATCCTGAACTGGCTAACAAAGCAAAAGAAGGTCGCCTTGACGATATCAGGCCGTGTTTAGGCTGTAATCAAGGGTGTATTTCCCGTCTTTATAACCAACGAGCTGTCACCTGCCTGGGAAACCCTGCAGCAGGAAGAGAAGAATGGCTGGGGATTGGCACTATAAAGGCAGCTGACAAACGGAAAAATGTGGTTATCATTGGTGGCGGGCCAGCTGGCATGGAGGCAGCTCGTGTGGCAGCCATGCGTAAGCACAATGTGCAACTTTTTGAGGAGAAAGATCTGCTTGGAGGACAAGTGAATCTTCTGGCCAAAGTCCCCATCCGTGCAGAGTTTGCTGATTTGACTCGTTGGCAAGCAGGCCAGAATGAAAAATTGGGTGTAAAAATTCACCTCAATACGCGTATGGGAGCAGAGGATATAAAAGCTCTGAAGCCAGACGTTGTGATTGTGGCTACAGGCTCCACCCCCCAACGTACAGGCTTCACGGAAGCCTTACCATTAAGAACTGAAATGCCTGGGGTTGAACAGGAAAATGTCTTTTTAGTGTGGGACATTTTAGAAGAAAAAATTGATGTCAAAGGGAAGAGTGTTCTCATTATTGATAATGATTTTGCTCACGAAGCCTACGCCACTGCTGACTATATCGCCGAAGGAGGAGGCAAAGTGCAGATTGTGACTCGCCTCTATCATGCAGGTATGGATTTAGCCCCCGTCCATGATATCATCCTCTATTATCGCAGACTTCTGGAGAAAGGGGTAACATTTATTTCTATACACCTCGTCAAAGAAATCAAAGGGAATAAAGCTATTATATATAATGTTTATGCTCCAACCCAGGAGAGAACTTTGGAAAATATTGATATTTTTGTTTTGGCAATGGGTAAAAATCCCAACGATGTCCTTTATAAAGAACTAAAGGGTAGGGTTCCTGAGTTGTACCGGATCGGCGACTGTGTTGCTCCCCGTAAAACCCAATATGCCATCTGGGATGGCCACATGATTGGGAGGAAAATTTAAAAGATTGGATGAACAAAAAATGGTAGGTCCCATTTGGGTACTCGTTGACCACTCAAAGGGGCAGATCACCTATGTGACGAAAGAGATGGTTCAAGATGCGAATGAAGTTGCGCGCTCTCTGGGGGTCCAAGTTTGGGCGGTTTTGATTGGTGGGGACGAGTCTGCCGAGGAGCCCTGGGATGAACAGGTGGGGAGATTTGGAGCAGATCACTTGGTCCGAGTTAGTGCGATAGGGGTGCGCTTTCTAACCGCCGAAGTTTATTCCATCATCCTCGATGAGTTAAGTAGGCAATATGAAAAGCCCTACCTGATGATCATCGCCAACTCCATAGAAGGTCAAGAGATTGGAGCCCGGCTGGCGACGAGATGGGGTACCGGTTATGCGAATGATTGTGTTAGTTTTTCGATTGGATTGAAGGGAAATGTGGAGGCCACACGAATCACTCACGGTGAGCAGTTGGAGACGATTGTGGCTTTTTCAAAGGGCCCTGCTATCATTTCATTTAGGCCGGGTTCAGCCGGCATCGGTTTGCCTACCGAAGGCCATAGGGCGAAGGAATATAGTTCCCAGATAGATTTATCTTCTTATCTGTGTGAGCAAGACATACAAGGGATATTTCCAGCCGACCCAAGAAAGATTGATATCACCGAAGCAGATTTCATCGTCGCTTGTGGACATGGGGTAGGTACCCAAGATAATTTCCTTATTTTGCAGGAATTGGCCGATAAGCTGGGGGCGGCCGTAGCCGGTACCCGCAGGGCCAATGATAAAGGCTGGGTCAATATAGAACGTAGGGTGGGCCTAACCGGGAAAACAGTTTGTCCTCAGCTCTATTTAGCCGTCGGTATCTCTGGGGCTAGAGAACATGTGGTCGGCATGGATACCTCTAAAGCTATCGTCGCCATCAATAAGAATCCGAGGGCGGAAATTTTCCGTCTGGCTCATCTAGGGGTCATTGGGGATTCAAGGGAAATCATGCTGGCTCTGTTGAGAAAGTTAAAAGAGAAATAATTATAGATTGAGTATCGAATTTGTTTGAATTAAATGGTTAGGACTCCTGAGATAGACAGCTACGTTTCTCACTGAAAAAAGCAGACAATATTGCGGATAATATTTGAGAAGTTTTCATGCGGATAATGCTATGTGTAAAGCAGGTCGTTGATGTTCGTACACCTTTGATTGTGGATAGAAGAACAAGTGCAGTGACAGCACCGGGGACCATTCCCATACTCAATAGGTCTGATTTATGTGCCTTAGAAGTCGCGATGGGTCTTAAGGGGCGGACCCCACCTGTAAAAGTGACTGCTTTGAGCATTGGACCAGCTAATGTTGATAAGGTGCTTCAATATTGTATTGCCCGAGGGGTTGATGACGCCTGGCGGGTATGGGATGAAGGTATTCCCGTTGGGGATCCCTATATTGTAAGCCAAATCATTTCGCAGGCTGCTCAATTATCGCAATGTTCTTTGCTCTTGTGCGGCATGATGAGTAAGGATTCGGGTTCAGCCATTGTCCCGGCCCTCGTGGCCAAAAAACTAAATTGGCCATGGGTTAACCGTGTCATCAGCATGAAATTGCCAGAGAATATTATGGGAATTACAGCACTGCAAAGAGGAGAAAAAGCAAATAGACGGGAGATATTTTGTAATCTTCCTGCTGTCATGGCTTTTTATCCCACACTGTCAGCACACCAATATATTTCATTACGTCGACTTCGATCGGCGGGAAATAGAGCCATTCAGACCTACAACTTGAAACAACTTGGCCTGCAGTCCCAAGAACTAAACGGCAGCCAATCTCCTGTTAAAGTCGTCAAAGTACGACAGCCAAAACCCAGGACAAAACGCTCTGCTATTGCCTCCCAGGAACTATCAGGAGAAGAATTAATGTGGCAGATGATCTCTGGGCCAAGCAGCAGGAAAGACGATGATAATTTGGTGCGAGGAGAACCGGACAAGCTTGCCGAACGGATTCTCCTTTTTCTTACCGAAAAAGGTATTTTTCATTCAACCAAAGGACCCCAGAAAGAGTCAAATAAAAGTGATTCCAAAAAGAAGTAATTCTTAAGAAGGGAGATTGAGATGAATAAGTTAGAAAAGTTACTTGAACCCTTTTCGATAGGGAGTATGAAATTAAAGAATCGGATTGTGATGCCCCCGATGGCAACAGGTTATTGCGACGAGGTGGGAAATGTGACGGAGAGACTCAAGCACTTTATTGAGGAACGCGCCAGGGGCGGAGTGGGTTTGATCATTACGGAGATGGCCCCGGTGGACAGCGGAGGGAGCACAAAATACACATCCCTCATGGTGGATCGTGATGATCGGATTCCGGGATTGAGAGAGCTGGCCAAGGGGGCCCACAAATATGGGGCAAAGATTGCTATTCAGATCTGCCATGGGGGAAGATTTGCATCGATTAGAGCGACCCATAAATTGGGTCAATCTGCATCCGGTTTTTCAGGAAGAACCTTATGGGATTCCTCAAGCGGTGGGGATGTAGTACGGCAACTTAGCATAGAAGAAATACAAAAAATTGTCCGCCAGTTCGGTGAAGCGGCGAGAAGGGTGAAAGAAGCAGGATTTGATGCTGTTGAAATTCATGGGGCGCATGGACTACTCGTCCACGAATTCTTATCCCCTTTGGTAAATACACGCAAAGATGGATATGGAGGGAGTTTCGACGGAAGGATAAGATTTCCTGTGGAGATCTTAAGGACAATCCGTGACAGGGTGGGAAAGGAGTTTCCCATCATCTACAGAATAAGCGCTGAAGAGGGTGTCGAAAAAGGTCTCACCATAGAAGAATCGAAGCGTATTTGTGAAGTCTTTGAGAAAGAAGGTGCAGATGCAATCGATGTCTCATCTGGCACTGCTGTGACAGACCCAATTCCTGCTTTCCCTCCTTTTCCACCCATGTCGTTTCCTCGGGGAATTTTTTTACGCTATGCCGAGGAGATCAAGAAGGTGGTGAAGATTCCCGTCATCGCAGTGGGAAGGATTAACGATCCTGCATTAGGAAACGAATTTCTAAAGGAGGGGAAGGCGGATTTGATTGGCATGGCGAGAGGGCTTGTCGCTGACCCGGAAGTGCCAAATAAAATAGCTGAAGAATCTTTAGAAGATATTAGACCATGCATCGCGTGTATGACCTGTTTACATACGCTATTTACGAGGCGTCCGATGGAGTGCCTTGTCAATGCGTGTGTAGGGAGGGAAAGAGAGTTTGCAATAAGAAAAGTAAACATTCCCAAAAAAGTTATGATTGTAGGAGGTGGTCCGGCAGGGATGGAGGCCGCAAGAGTGGCTGCGCTGAGAGGACATAGGGTTGTTTTGTATGAAAAAAGTGACCGATTAGGTGGACAGTTGAATTTAGCCATTATCACTCCCCATAAACAGGAGATAAAAGGATTGATCAATTATTTGAAGACTCAGATCGAAAAGGTCGACGTGGAGGTCCATTGCGGCACAGAAGTTAACGCTCCATTCATTGAGAAAGAGAAGCCCGATGAACTAATCGTTGCGACAGGGGCCATCCCTTATATTCCAAACATTCTGGGAGTAGATTCGAAAAATGTTTTTACTTCATGGGATGTTTTGGCTGGCAAAGCAAGGGTGGGTAAAAAAATCGTCATTGCTGGCGGTGGAATGGTGGGCTGCGAAACAGCTGAATTTTTAGCTGAGAGAGGGCATGAGGTCACGATCGCTTCTCAGTCAGATATGATCGGAAAAGATCTAGAGCAAACGGTGAGAAGATATCTTTTGAAACGCCTTGAAAATTATGGGGTGAAAATGTTGACGAACGCGAAGACAATGGAGATAAAGACGGATCAAGTCATTTTAGGCACTTATGGAAGAGAGTGGTCGGTAAATTGTGATAATATCATCTTGGCAAAGGGCGCTTCCCCGAGCAGAGATCTGGTAAGATCCATTCGAGAGATCTTTCCAAGTTTCTTTTTAATTGGCGATGCACTGGAACCCCGTACAGCAAAGGAGGCCATTTATGAGGGAGCCCGTATTGCTAGGGAAATTTGAGAAGGGGGGGGTATGGGAACTGAAATCGCAAGAGAATTGGCTAGATTTACAGTAAGGACAAAGCTTTCCGACATTCCAGCTGAAACCATAGCGTTTACAAAAGGCCTTGCTCTAAAGACAGTTGCTGGAATGCTGGTTGGATCCACCATGCCAGTGGGCAGAAAAGTGAGTCAATCGACACAGGGGCGCGGACATTTGCCTGAAGTGGGCATCATCGGCTGTGGTTTCAAAACTTCCTTATGGAATGCCGTATTGAACAACGGGATATTTGCCCATGCTGCTGAATTGGAAGATGATAGCTTTTTAAGAGGGACGTCGTGGGATATTACGAGTTTTCCTATATACTTTCCCCTTTCAGAAAAGCTGAAACTATCAGGCAGGGAATTAGTTGAGATTTGTTCTGTTGGGCTTGAAGTTCACTCACGAACCACTCTCTTCTTCCCACAGGGATATTTGGGGCTTACTGTCATCCCTGGAGCGATGGGTCCGTCGGCCGGAGTTGCTAAAGCATTGGGCCTGAATGAGGAGGAAACGATGGCTGCGATGGGGCTTGCCATGTCGGGAGTGCCTGTGGCCTATGTTAGTTTTGGCACGGATGCTCATTACTTTGAGACGGCACTCCACAGTTTACAAGCCTTGATTGCAGCAGAATTGGCTAAAAACGGGTTAGTCGGGAATCCTGACATTGTTACCTATATGTCCAGTTTCATTGGAAAAGAGAGAGTTATTCCTGAAAAATTTGTTGAAAACCTGGGAACGGAATGGCGAGTCCATGACATTTGGGTAAAAAAATATCCCTGCTGCTTTCATATGCATCGCCATATTGATGGATTTCTTGAACTGGTGAATGAAAAAAAGATCTCCTATGAACAGGTGGAAAGCGTTAAGGTACACATCTCTCACCTCGAAGAAATTTGCAATCGACCGGAGCCAAAGACGCTTGGGGACCTCCAATTTAGTTTTCAAAATGCGCTTGCCGCCATCATGTTAGATAGAGATGTCAGTTTTAACCATATTGCTGATGATAAAATTCATGACCCCAAGTTTAAAGAAGCTCGTTCTAAAGTGGAAATTATCAAACATTTGGATTGGCTACCCAAGTACGCGATGGAGACACCGGCTCGAGTTGAGGTCCGCCTGAAGGATGGCAGGGAGTTTTCCAGGGAAAGGAAATACGCAATCGGATCTCCCCAGGAACCGCTCCCAATGGAGCAATTTAAGGCGCTTTTCCTTAAATTCACAGAGGGGGTATTACCGGAGGATAAAATTCGATGGGCAGCAGATGCAATCTCCGATCTCGAGAAGCTCAATATTGAAGATCTACAGGAGTTGAACAGGGCCCTGGTATTTGGCGTAGAGGTTTAATTCATTTGTGATGTTGAAATGGAATGTTTTTTAAGAAAGGGGGATGAAGGATGATTAAGCTAATCAGTACTTTTGCTTTGAAGCCCGGATACGATCCAGAAGAAACATATCAACTTTGGATCAAAGATCATATTCCTTATGTGAAGAAGATAATGAGCCCAGAATTAAAAGGATATGTCATCGGAAGAGTTCTCCATAGCCTGAGCGGAGGAGAGTTTTATGGGACCGTTCAGCTATCCTACAGTACATTAGATGACGCTAAGAGGGCAGGAAATCGCCTAATCACTAATCCACCGGATGAATTCATGAAGCGCATCACGGATATTAGAAGGGTGATCATAGATGAAAAAGACGTTATGTAGATGAGGCCCTGTATTTCAGATTTGTGCACTTTTTCCAAGACTCAGGTGTGGACTGGGAATTCTCGGTTTAAATGAGGCATTCAAGAAAGTTTCTTTGGGGTTTTTGGGTTTAATGAAGCAGTGGTAAAGAGGAAAGCCTATGCAGTCCGTGAAGTATGAGAAGGAAGGGGAAATTGCTTTTGTTACTCTGAACCGGCCAGAAAAGTTAAATGCGATCGATTTAAAAACGACTGAAGAGTTGATTAAAATATGGATCGATTTTAAAGACGACGATCAGCTTTGGGTAGCCGTTTTGAACGGGGAGGGGAAATCTTTCTGCGCTGGCGCAGATGTGGGAAAAATGGATTTAGGAGGGACATGGAATATCAAGAAGTCACTCATTTTTGGAGATAAGAAAATGGGTCCAAGCAACTACAGGGTATGGAAGCCTATCATAGCTGCAGTGCATGGACATGTATTAGGCGCCGGTTTTTACCTCGCTTTGGAGTGTGACTTGATCATCGCTGCGGAGAATTCTGAATTTGGTCTTCCCGAACCAAGGGTAGGCATCCCCACCCTATTTACACCCTATCTGCATAACTATCTTCCCCCTTGTTTTGCCATGGAGCTTCTCTTAACGGGTGATCGAATCAATGCAAAGCGTGCTTATGAGATGGGTCTGGTGAATCGAGTCGTTTCCCGGGATCTTCTTTTAGATTCTGCTAGGTCAATGGCAGAAAAGATATGTCAAAACGGACCTCTCAGCCTGCGGGCCATAAAGGAGGTCTTCCAACGCAGTCGGGAGATGGATTCTACCAGCAGGTTTGCCCTTCTTGAACAGATTTTTACACCCGTGGAGAATTCTGAAGATGCCGCTGAGGGTAAAAAAGCCTTTCAAGAGAAGCGTAGGCCTCAGTGGAAATGTAGATAATTTGTAAGATTCAGGATGCATCTCCCTTCCTTTGGGATGATATAAAAAAAAAGATTATGGATCAACCAATTTTGGAAACCGACGTGGTCATCATTGGTGGCGGAGTAACAGGAGCAGCTATTGTTAGAGAACTGTCACGGTATCAATTGAGAATGGTATTGGTAGAAAAGGGAGGAGAATTGAGTGCCGGGCAGACGAAAGTGAGCCTTGGTAATATTTATACCGGTTTGAATCTGGTCGGATCCATGATTTTGAAGAGCGTTTTACTCCCTCCCGGAACCCCTTTGACTGAATTATATCACCGCAACACGCTTCATACCAAATGGTGTGAAGAGGGGTTTAAGGAATGGGAATCGGTTTTAACGGAATTGGACATAAAACATAGGTATGTTCCGTTGACTATAATCGCCCAGGGTGACAACCAAATAAAAAATTTGGAGAAGATCCGTGACCTGGGAAGGCAACTGGGAGGCAGGTATGCCGATTTTGAACAGATCGGTAGAGAAGAGATCTTTACCAGAGAATCGAATGTCAATCCCGAGGTGAGGACTGCCCTCTATGCTGCAAGACATGTCATCGACATTTTTCCTCCTGAAGTGGCGATCGCCTTAGTTGAGAATGCCGTAGAAAACGGCTGCAGATTTTTACTCAATGCAGAAGTTGTTGGGATTTCACAAAGCGGTTTACACCAGATTGTTCATACCAGGAGAGGCTCAATTAAGACAAATTTCATTGTGAATGCGGCTTGCGGATGGGGCGATAAGATATGTGATATGGCGGGCGGAGGACGTGATTGGGGTCTCCAGTATAAAAAAACGGTCATGATCATATTGGACACCCGCTGCAAAGGGTTAGTTCATGGAATGGTCAGGTGGCCTAATGTTCCTGGAAGATTGGATCTCGTTCAACGCCGGGAAGATAATATATTGATTGAGTGCGGGACTTACGATCCAACCGATCATCCCGACGATACCTATACGATTCGTGAGGATGTGATCAAAAGCATGACCGTGGCAAAGACCCTGATCCCCAGCTTATCAGAAAAGGACATCATTAATACCTTTACGGGGGTGAGGGTTTTTAATACCCGAAATGTGGAAGATCATATCGTCGAATTCCATCCTGCGAATAAGAGGTTTCTCAACGTGATTATCCGATTACCTGGCATCATTGGTACCCTTCCGATGGCCAGACATGTGGCGGGAATGCTGGAAGAGGCTGGATGCAAGCTCATCAGAAAAAATGATTTTTGCCCTCATCGGACGGCCATTCCAAGGTTTCGAGACCTCAGCGATGACATGCGAAATAGAATGATAAGAGATGATTCTCGATATGGCCATGTGGTATGCCGATGCGAAACCGTTACCGAGGGACAGATCGTTGAAGCGATCAGAAGAGGTGCAAGTACAGAAGAGGGAATAAGAATGAGGACGAGGGCGGGTATGGGCCGTTGCAAAGGAGGGTTCTGCGGCCCCCGAGTGGTCAAGATACTGGCAAGAGAGTTGAACATTGCTGTGGAAGAAGTGAAGAAGAGAAGTTTGGATTCCCCCCTTCTGCTTTGCAAGAGTAAAGAATTACTGTTGAGGAGCGAAAAAGGCATCGCATGAATTCAGCCCCGATTGATGTATTGGTCATCGGCTCAGGCCCGGCGGGGATGGCTGCTGCCATACAAGCGAGAAAGTCCGGTTCCGAACGTGTGCTTCTTGTGGAAAGGGCTGAGGAGCTGGGTGGTTTGCTCTCCCAATGTATTCATAATGGCTTCGGTTTGATCTATTTCAGTGAAGATATGACTGGACCCGAATACGGTCAGAAATTTATTGAAAAAGTGATGGATTCAAAAATCGAAGTTCTTTTAGAAACCATGGTGCTGAGATTAACCGCTGACAGGAAAGTGACCCTGTGCAACCGGAATGGAGTTCAAACCCTGGCTCCTAAATCGGTCGTTTTGACAATGGGATGCAGGGAGAGGGCAAGAGAATCAATTGTCATTTCAGGATACCGGCCTGCGGGCATTTTTACTGCTGGTACAGCCCAGAGATGGGTCAATATCGAAGGCTACCTGCCCGGGAAGGAGATCGTGATCCTCGGTTCGGGAGATGTGGGGATGATCATGGCTCGTCGGTTAACCTTGGAAGGGGCAAGGGTGAAAGCAGTGGTTGAAATTCTACCTTATATTGGTGGGTTAATCAGAAATGAAGTTCAGTGTATCTACGACTTCAATATTCCTGTCTTGTTAGAACATACCATCAGCAACATTCATGGAATTCAACGGGTCAATGGAGTCACAGTAGCCAGATTGGATCAGGATAAGAATCCCATTCCAGGAACGGAGAAGTTCATAGAATGTGATACCCTTTTGTTATCAGTAGGTTTGATTCCTGAAAACGAATTATCATTCATGGCAGGAGTGGATCTCGACCCGATTACTGGGGGCCCGATCGTGAACGAGAGGATGGAAACGAATGTTTCAGGGATTTATGCTGCTGGGAACTGCGTCCATGTTAACGATCTCGTAGATAATGTCACGTTGGAAGGTGAAAAGGCCGGGCAGAATGCTGCTGAATACGCTTCAGGTAAGGCTTCTCAGGAGATGAGAATAAAGTTAGAGGCGGGGGAAAATGTAAGGTATGTCGTTCCGCAGATGATCACGGGTAAAAGGGAGGTCACGATTCGGCTACGAGTGAAGGAACCAGGAAGGGATGTAATCCTTAGAGTTGGGGATATCATGGCAAAGAAATTGAAAGTAGTCAAACCCAGTGAGATGTTGAACCTGATCGTATCTGCAAAACACTTGAAGGAAATAAAAAAGAGGACGGACAAACTGGTCATGAGTTGCCAGAAGGAAAGTTGAGATGACGAAACATGTGAGCGAAATTATCTGCATCGTCTGTCCGTTGGCATGCCGTGTCTCTGTGGCGGCAGATGATGAGAGGCACATCCTCGAAGTGGATGGTTTTCAGTGCAAGAAAGGAAAGGAGTATGCGGTAGCCGAGTACAGGTCCCCCATGCGTGTTCTCACGACGACCGTCATTGCTACAAAGAGCAGACATGCGTTGCTCCCCGTGAGAACGAATCGTGTCATACCAAGAGGAAAACTCATCAACTGTATGAATTACTTAGCTAAAATAAAAGTGAAACCTCCATTGAAGGCAGGCGACGTGATTGTAAGGAATATTCTGAACTTGGGATCAGACATCATTGCGGTAGGTACGTTACTTGATTAGAACGGAAGATAAGACCACGGACTTGTGATGGGAGGGTGAGAACGGTCATGGGAACAAAGATATTGGAGGAGATGAGCTGGGAAGAATTTGACAGGTCTAGGAAGGAGGCCGTCGCCGCTTTAATCCCTATTGGTTCTATTGAGGAAGAAGGGCCTCATTTGCCGCTTGGTGTTGACGTTCTTGTGGCAGTTGAAGTGGCCCGGAGGGTTGCACATCGACTGCCCGTGATCATCCTGCCAGAAATATCCATTGGATATTCTGAATGGCATAAAGGTTTTCCCGGTACGTTAAGCCTAAGCATCTCCACCTTGACACAGATGCTCAGGGAGATCTGCGGTGATTTAGTGGAGCAGGGATTGAATCGAATTGTCTTCATCAACCCCCATGTAGGTAACGAGACTCCGATCATGGAGGTGGCAGTCGAACTGAGAAGAAGGTCGTCGGCGAGAGTTGCTATGTTCCATCTTTGGGCAATTGCCAATGAGATGGCTAAGGATATGGGGGGATTGATTGAGAAGAAGTTTGCCCACGGAGGAGAGATGATGACATCTGTGATGCTTGCCCTTCACCCTGATCTCGTCCACATGGAGAGGGCAGTGAAAGAGTTCGAGAGGCCTGTGATGGAAGGGGTGAAACAGGAGGGGAGCTTCAAAGTTCTGTTCAAGAATCGTCATGTCAACTTCTATTGCTTATCGAAGGAGTTGACGAACTCCGGGGTGATGGGAGATCCGACCCATGCCACACGAGAGAAAGGGGAGATCATTGTCAAGGCGTGGGTGGATCTTATCTGTGATTTCATAAAAGAATTCAAAGAGGTTCAGATTTAATTTTCGGAGGGGACAAAAAATGGGGTCCAAAGCTTATTTTTCAAATCCGGATTTGAACTCCTTCTCTTCTGATCAAATCGAAGAGAAGATTCGCTTGGTTCAAGAGGAGCGTCTCTCTCCGCAGCTCCGCTACTGCTATGACCATTCCCCCTTCTACCGTAGGAAATTTGATGAAGCAGGCGTAACGCCTGATGATATTCGTACATTAGATGATTTGAGAGCATTACCTGTTTTTATGACTAAAGAGGTTGAAAGAGAAAATGCCATGGAATCCATCGGGAGAGATGGCCATCCCTTTGGAACGCATCTCTGTGCTCCAGTGGACGAGATCTATTTGACAGGTACGACCTCCGGGACGACCGGAGTTCCAACATTCACTTATACTTTTACAAAGAATGATATGGAGTTGATCGGGAAAGCATTAAGCCATCGGTTTGCCTATAATGGTGTTGGAAAGGGGGATCGAATTCTGTTCATCTTTTCCCTGGGTATCTATGCGACCACGATGACATTGTGGGGAATACGTGGCCTTGGGGCTCTTCCGATCGATATGGATGCCCGGGCAGGCTCAGAATTGATATTGCGTATAGCAGATTTGACCAAACCAACCTATATGGCCACTACACCTTCCTTAGCTGAATATCTCGTGCAGAAGGCGCCCTCCGTTATTGGCAAGGAGGTCAAGAACCTTAAGCTGAAAGGCCTTTTATTGACAGGAGAGATTGGGGTCAGCATCCCTGAAGTGAAAAAGAGACTTGAAGAGAGCTACGGTTGCCGCGCCTATGATTACTGGGCTCCTGCCGGCCATTCCATTGCGATCACGTGTGACTCCGATACTTACCAAGGTATGCATGGGTTATCTCCGGATCTCTGTACAAGCTTCGATGACCTGATTGACCCGGATACCAAGAGACCGGTTCCTGTGGAAGACGGTGCGATCGGTGAGATGGTGATCACTTCTCTTAAACGGGAGGCTGCGCCTTTGATTAAGTACGCCTATGGGGATATTGCCCAGGTTTACACGAAACCCTGCCCCGGTTGCGGTTTTCCTGGAAAGCGGATCAAGATCATTGGTCGCTCTGACGATATGCTGGTGGTTAAAGGGGTAAACATCTATCCCTCTGCCATCAAACAGATCATCTCTTCTTTTGTCCCCAAGGTCACTGGAGAAATGCGAATTGTTCTCGATCAACCCCCTCCCCGGGTCATTCCACCTTTGAAGCTGAAGCTTGAATATGGAGTCGAAACCCCGGAACCGGACCTTTTAGGTTTGGCAAATGAAATCAACAGGGCACTCCACGACCAGTGCAAAATTCGACCTCAGATCGAATGGGTTCAACCCGGGAGCCTGGAAAAATCTTCAAGAAAGACTCCGGTGTTTGAGAAGAATTATGAGAAGGGGTCGTGATAAGGTCGTCTTGATACAACATAACCGTTTGGCAAGATGGATAGGAGCTATCTCATGGGCTATCAGATCGTACCTCTCGTTCTACTCAAATATGAAGGAGAAAAAGGGATTATGACCTTCCTCATGGACTATGGGAAACCGATCGTACGACCCTTTGTCCTGTGGTATATCAGGGGAGCCGAGAAAAATATCATTGTGGATACGGCTATTGAGATGAAGGATTACAAGAATTACCATCCCGATTTCAAAAACCTCTCCATGGATCAGATCATGAGTTTTGAAGAAGCTTTGGGGTCCGTGGGCTTGACTCCGGATAAGGTCGATGTAGTAATTCAAACCCATCTCCATTTTGATCATTGCTTCAATACCCGTAAATGTTTCAATGCCAAAGTGATCATTCAGGAGGATGAGCTGAAATTTGCCCATTCCGCTGGCCCTTTTCAAAGTCTTTACCGAAAGGAACTCTTTGAGGACCTCAATTTTGAAGTGGTTAAAGGGGATCGTGAATTATTTGAGGGAATCGAACTCATCCAAGTCCCAGGCCATAGTTTAGGAGGGCAGGCTGTTTCCATTCAAACTGAAAATGGAAAAGCTATCATCAGTGGTTTTTGCTCCATCAAAGAAAACTTTAACCCGAAAAGGACCCATCCGATGGCTGGCCATCCTGTGGTGCTCCCTGGTATCATGGTCGATGCCGTGAAAGCCTATGAAAGTATTCTGAAGATAAAAGAAAGAGCGGACATCATCTTGGCCCTTCATGATCCTGAGTTACTGGAGATAAAGAGCATTCCATAATGAATTAGGATGGTTTGCTTTTAGAGGCTATTTTTATCAGGAGGTGGGAAGATGGAAAGGATTGGTTTTATTGGGTTGGGTGCGATGGGAAAACCGATGGCGACCAATTTGATCAAGAAGGGTTTTCCCTTGGTTGTTTTCGATCTCTTTTCAGAGAAGATGGAACCTTTGAGAGCTTTAGGGGCGGAAGGAGCGAATTCCTGTAAAGAGGTGGCGGAGGGATGCCCAATTATTATTACCATGCTTCCATCCTCTCCGGATGTGAGAGAGGCTGTACTCGGAAAGAATGGTTTCATCGAGGGCCTTCAGAAAGGGTCGACTCTCATCGATATGAGTACCATCGATCCCATCATGACTCGTGAGATAGCAGTGATTTTGAAAGAGAAGGAAGTCGAAATGCTGGATGCACCTGTAGCAAGGGGTGTAGCCGCAGCCATTGCAGGGACCTTGGTGATTTATGTGGGCGGGAAGAAGGATGTTTTCGAAAAGTGCAGACCGATTTTACAGGTAATGGGTACCGACATCTATCATGTTGGCGATATCGGTGCTGGAGAGGTCTGTAAGATCGTTAATAATCTAATGGTTGCGACAACCACGGCGGCATTGGCCGAGGCAATGGTCCTGGGTGTTAAGGCTGGAGTTCACCCAGACATTCTTTTTGAGGCCCTATCGAGTGGATCTGGAAACAGTTTTGTCCTGCAGAATCACTATAAGAATCATGTGCTAAAGGGGAAGTTCGAAGAAGGGGTCTTCCCGGTGGATTATATGCTGAAAGATTTGGGGCTGGCTCTATCCACAGGCTCTGCTTTGCGGGTTCCCATGCATTTTGCAGCCCTCGCTGCTCAGCACTATATTCTTGCAGGGGCAAGCGGAGAGGGCAAGAAATACCATCCCGCCGTCATACGCCCCTTTGAGAAACTGGCGGGTGTGGAAGTGAGAAGCGAGAAGAAGTGAATGAGAGTGAGAGACTATATCTTATAGAACAAGAAGGAGGCATCAATGGCCGATGTAAAAAAATTGTTTGAACCAATAAAAGTTGGACGATTGGAGTTGAAGAACAGGGTCATCATGGCGGCCATGGTTACAAACTTTGCCAACCGGGAGGGTTATGTAACGGATCGCTTGATCGATTACCATGTCAACATCGCCAAGGGCGGATGTGCCTTAAATGTGACAGAGAGCTCCCACGTCTCTCTGGAGGGGAAGCGAATCATCGATGGCCTGGGTGCTTATGATGATAAGCTGATCCCCGGATATAAACGCCTTACGGATGCGGTCCATGGGGTTGGAGGAAAAATCTCCCTTCAAATTTTCCACGGAGGGAGAGAATGTTCTTCGGAAATTACCGGGCTCCAACCCATTGGTCCCACGGATCTGGTTTCACGATATCGGGCTATCACCAAGAAGATCGAGATTCCAAGGGAAATGACATTGGAAGAGATCGAGGCGATGGTATCAAAATTTGGCGATGCTGGAAGAAGGGCACGGGAGGGAGGATTCGACACCGTTGAAATCCATGGAGCCCATGGATACTTGATTACTCAGTTTCTGTCAGGCTATTCCAATAAAAGGACTGATCGGTATGGGGGAGACGTGATCGGAAGGTCTACCTTTTTGCGCGAAATCATTCGGGATGTGAAGAAGAAAGCCGGAGCGGATTTTCCTGTTCTCGTGAAACTTAATATCCACGATTACGTGGAGGGGGGCATCACCCCTGACGAGGCTAAAGTGGTAGCCAAGTTTGCAGCGGAAGAAGGTGCCGATGCCATTATTGCCTCCGTAGGACTCCATGAATCGCGACCCTACATGATGATACCACCCATGTCAATTCCTGACTTTGTCAACATCCATCTTTCCGCTTTGATCAAAGAGGATGTGAACATTCCTGTTGCTACCATCGGCCGAATCATTGAACCTGTGCGAGCAGCGAAAGTCATTGAAGAAGGCAAGGCCGATCTGGTGGCGTTGGGAAGAGGCCTATTGAGTGATCCTCAATGGCCTCAAAAGGCTCAAGAAGGCAGGTTCGATGAAATCCGGGAATGTATCGGTTGTAACCAAGGATGTATCGATACGCTGCACAAAATGAAGCCATTCACCTGTTTGCAAAATCCTGAAATCGGAAGAGAGAGGGAATTCAAAATCGTAAAGGCTGAGAAGCCGAAGAGGATAGCGATCATCGGAGGAGGGCCAGCGGGGTTGGAGGCTGCAAGGGTTGCTGCTCTAAGAGGCCATCAAGTAACAATTTATGAGAAGGAGAAAGAATTGAGCGGGCAGATTAGGGTAGGGCGGGTACCGCCCCACCGCGATGAACTTGGAAAGGTGACCGATTACCTCATCTGTCAGGTGAAGAAGCTGGGTGTTACTACCGAACTGGGGAAAAAGGTCACTCCCGCAATGATCGACCGACTCAATGTTGATGCGATTGTGTTAGCCACAGGAGCGTCCCCTCTCATTCCTAAGATCAAGGGAATCCGCCGGAAGAATGTGGTTTACGCCACCGATGTGTTGTCAGGAAACACGACAATTGGAAATAGAGTCGTCGTGGTGGGAGCGGGCCTTGTGGGGTTAGAGACAGCAGACTACCTGTTGGAGAAAGGGAAAGAGGTCATCATCTTAGAGATGCTTGATACGATGGCTGCGGATACAGGAAATGCGAACCGGATCTATTTCGAAGATCGGTTTACGGAAAAAGGGGTGGAAGTTCTTCTCAATGCAAAGGCGACGGAGATCGATGAGGAAGGTGTTGTTTACCTTCACCAGGGATGGACTAAAAAGATCCTGAAAGTGGACACGGTAATTCTTGCCACAGGCGCAGTGTCAAATGATTCCCTCTGGAATGCGATAAAAGCAAAGAAAAAAGGCAAAATCTTTACCATAGGAGACTGTGTGAAGGCAAGAAACGCGATGGAAGCAATTTATGAGGGGTCAAAAATCGCCCGTGAACTATAAGAAATTCTTGGTTAAAGCTTAAAATTGAGCTTAAGGAGATAAGGGGGATAAATCCCTAAGAAAGGGCATCCTATGGCTCCTCTAAATGTTGATTCGGAAAAGTGTTGTGGCTGTCGAATTTGTGAAATGGCGTGCAGCATGGTCCATCTTGGTCTTTTCAACCCAAGAAGGGCATTGTTACGAGTAGAGATAAACCGTGTGCCGGCGGAATGGATAAAAGCCTCCGAGATTGATGTGCCCATCGTCTGCCTCCAGTGCGATCCTGCTCCCTGCGCAGAGGCCTGCCCTGAAGGAGCGATCAAAAAAGAAGCGACCGGAGCATGGGTTGTCGACAACAAGAAGTGTACGGCCTGCGGACTCTGTGTAGACGCCTGCTCCTTCGGCATGATCGCTGTTGATGGCCGGGAAGGCTTTGCGAGGAAGTGCGACCTGTGTGGGGGGAGACCTTCGTGCGTTGCCAATTGCCCTACGGAAGCATTGGTTTTTTGAGAGGAGGAGGACAAGGAGCATGTTTCAAGGAGGTTATCAAGGAAGATACCTGAGAATTGACCTATCCCAAGGAAAGGTCAAGATCGAAAAACTTGATGAGGAGGTCGCCCGGAAATATTGGGGAGGAAGGGGATGGGGCGGCTATCTTTTATTAAAAGAGTTGGGAAGCAGAGTTGATCCCTTTTCTCCTGAGAATAAAATCTTTTTTCTAACCGGCCCGCTCCAAGGAACACTCACTCCTTATTCACCGAGATTCGTTATTTTAACGAAGTCGCCGCTCTCGGGAACCTTCACGCGTGCCGTCAGTGGCGGGCAATGGGCCCCTGAGCTCAAGTTTGCAGGTTACGACGGAATAATCATCGAAGGGAGATCTCAAAAACCAGTCTATATTTTTATCGATGATGAAAAAGTTGAGATCCGGAACGCCGTTCACCTGTGGGGAAAACCAACAGGCGAGACGGAAAGTTTGATCAAGGAAGAATTAAAGGATAAGACGGTCAG
The DNA here is from genome assembly GCA_020059605.1 of Deltaproteobacteria bacterium. Taxonomy (GTDB): domain Bacteria; phylum Desulfobacterota; class BSN033; order BSN033; family UBA1163; genus RBG-16-49-23. The sequence goes on along the minus strand of JAGVBT010000103.1, from coordinate 18,659 downwards.
AGTAATTTCCATCGGACCAGCAGGCGAGAAGAGGGTGAGATTTGCAAGCGTTATCCATGAATCGCGGGCTGCTGCCAGAGGTGGAACAGGGGCGGTGCTGGGTTCGAAGAACCTAAAGGCCATTGCGGTGAGGGGAACAGGCAATGTAGAAGTTGCAGACCTACTTCGTTTTAAAAGTCTTTTGGTAGAGGCGTATAAGGCGATAAAAAATGATCCAGCTTCCCCCGCAAGGATTAAATATGGGACCACGGCCACGGTGGCAGTGGCTCATGAATTAGGTGTCATCCCCGTGAAGAATTTTTCCAGAGGAGAATTCGAAGGAATAGAGGGATTGATAGCGGAGACAATGAAAGAAAAAATTGTGATCCATGATGAATCATGTTTTGCCTGTGCGCTCCCATGCGGAAAACTAAGCCTCATAAGAGAAGGGCCCTATGCAGGGACGGTTCTTCAAGGTCCCCAGTACGAGACGATAGGGCTTCTTGGATCGAATTGTGGCATTTCGGATATCGAAGTGGTGGCTCGGGCAAATTATCTCTGCAATGAGTTTGGGATGGATACAATCTCCACGGGGAATGTGATCGCTTATGCGATGGAGTCTTTTCATAAAGGAATTTTAACAAAGCAGGATACGGACGGAATGGAGGTAAGATTCGGGGATGCTAATGTTCTTCTCAGTCTCGTTGATCGAATTGCAAAAAGGGAAGGCTTGGGAAACAAGCTTGCGGAGGGGGTGAAGGCCTTTTCACAAGAGTTAGGTCGAGAGGCTGAAAAGTTTGCAATGCACAGCAAAGGGCAGGAATTCGCCTCTTTCGAACCCCGCAGTGTGGTAGGGATGGGCCTCCTTTTTGCAACGGCCTCTACTGGAGCCAATCATTCCCTCGGGCCTACCTTCCGAGAAGAGATGAAAAACCCTCTTACTGGTAAAGGAAAGGCAAAGATCGTTGTTGAAAATCAGAATTCCTATTGCCTGATGGATTCTTTAGTTTACTGCTCCTTTTCTCGTTACGGTTTGACTAACCTTTCTCGGATGCAATTTCTTTCCGCTGTCACAGGCTGGAATTACACTCCGGAGGAGATTGAGAATCAAACCCATCGGATCTATACAGCCGAGAGGCTTTTCAATCTTCGAGAAGGATTTAGCAAAAGAGATGATACGTTGCCTTTCCGATCTTTATTCGAACCGATGCCAGATAGCCCATCCAGAGGGAATATCGTCCCCTTGGACGAGATGTTGCCGGAATATTATGCCCTGAGAGGTTGGGACAAAGAAGGAAAGCCAACAAAAGAGAGATTAGAAGAATTGGGTATAAGCGAATTCATCGATTGGTGAAATAAGGAACCTTGAGGGTAGAAGGGTTTCTTGGGGAGTGAGCAAAATGGCACTCTATCGCATTTGCGGTGATCGCGTTTTGATTCTTGAGTTTGGAGATGAAGTGGATCTGTCACTCAATTTTAAAGCAATCCTTATGAAAGAAATGATCAAAATAGAGAAAATAATAGGGATTTCTGATATTATCGTTGGTACCTGTGCATTGATGATCGTTTATGATCCCTTTGAAATAAGAATAAATAGATTAATCGAACGTATGAAAGAATTGGAGAAGAAGGGGATAGACCTTAATGAAGAGATCCCTTCAAGATTAATCACGATCCCCGTTTTATTCAATGACCGGTGGACAAGAGAATGTTCGAAGGCTCACCAATTGCCTTCAGATTTAGAATCGATTGCCGAATATAATGGTGTTAGCATTGAGGAATTTGTAAAGGTCTATACGAGCACGGACTATTGGGTAAAATACGTTGGGTTCAGCCCCGGTCTTATTGGATTTAATGCCCTTGATTCTCGAAAGGAACTGAGATCACCGCACTTAAAAATCCCCAGAACTTGGACGCCACCCGGAGCCGTGGGAGTCCATCGAAGTGGGAATTGTATCTATGCCGTCAACACTCCTGGAGGGGTCAAAATGGTTGGCCGGACCCCTTTGTTAATCTTTGATATCAACCAAAAAAATCCTGTCTTTAAAGATAGTCCGGCCCTCTTCAGGCCAGGTGATCGGCTCAGGATGATCCCTTTATTAGGGGAAAAAGAATATTTTCAGATTGAAAAGAACGTAGATAGTTATCCCTATGAGATCGAAGAAGGAACGTATTCTGGAAATTTGATGCAGGAAGCAACACGTGTTTAAGGTCATCCATCCTGGAATCATGACAACCGTCCAAGATCTTGGGAGGCCGGGCTACAGCTCCATAGGAATACCCATATCAGGGGCGGCTGATCCATTTTCGTTGAAGGTCGGGAATCTACTGGTGGGCAATCACCCAGGAGAGGCAGGGCTCGAAGTTCTGCTCTACGGACTGCAACTGGTAGCCTTAAAAAAGATGGTCATTTCAGTAACAGGTGCAGATCTCGGTCCAATGCTCAATAAGGAAAAGATCCCGATGTGGAGTTCCATGGAGATTGAGAGGGGAGATCTGATTTCCTTCCCCTTCATTAAAACCTCTTCCCTGAAGGGATGCAGGGCTTATTTAACGGTGGCCGGCGGGGTTGATGTGCCTGTTATTTTAGGAAGTAAATCAACTTGTCTCCCAGGAAATTTTGGTGGGTTTAACGGAAGAGCTCTAAAAAAAGGCGATCAGATTGCATTTGGAGATAGTCTGCTTTCCCTCGGTGAATTAAAGAACAGAAGGTTGAGCGAAATGAAGTGGCCCCACCTTGATGATCCATGGGAGATCAGAGTCGTCCTGGGGCCTCATGATCATCTTTTTACGGAAGAGAGTATTGAAATGTTTTTTAATCAAGCATGGCGTCTTTCCTATAAGGCATCTCGATTTGGTGTCAGATATATCGGACCTAAATTTAATTTTAAGCCAAGACCTTTCCATCAGGTTAAAAGAGATCCAAAAGGGGACCCCTCTAATATCCCAAGTCAGGGAGTCCCGTTAGGTGCCATCGAAATTGCAGGGGGTGAGGAACCCATCGCGATCGGAGTAGATGGGCCATCTTCGACGGGGTATGCAATGATTGCGACGATCGTCAGTGCTGACGTGTGGAAGATCGGCCAATCCAAACCGGACGATCTGACTTTTTTTAAACAAGTGGGAATTGAGGAAGCCTATCAAGTCTTAATCGATTCAGAGGCACGTATTATTAGGGAGGACATTCTGAGAGGAGTATGACGATGTCTCGAAAGAAAATGGATCTGAACTGCGATATGGGCGAAAGCTTTGGGAATTACAAAATGGGAAATGATGAAGAGATCATGCGGTACATCAGTTCGGCAAACGTAGCCTGTGGCTTCCATGCAGGGGATCCAATGGTCATGGCCCATACGGTGAAATTAGCAAAGAAGAACGGAGTGGCAGTCGGTGCTCACCCCGGATTCCCTGACCTCCTGGGTTTTGGGAGGCGCAAGATGGAGATCGCACCAGAAGAAGCAAGAAACTACATCCTTTATCAGGTCGGAGCATTGAAAGCCTTTGTCGAAAGAGAGGGGATGGAGCTTCAGCATGTATGGCTGCATGGAGCGCTTTCCTCTGTTGCTGCCAAAAACGAAGCGATCGCACGGGCTGTCATCGAAGCAATAAAGGAAATCCATCCTGAATTAATTTTTGTCCACAGGCCTGGTTTAGCATCCTACGAAATTGCCAAAGCGTTAGGGATGAATGTGGCTGTCTCGGTTGGGGTCGATCTTGAATATGGCCCTGATGGAATGGCGGTGCTGCAGCGAAAAAAAAGGTATACGGATCCGAAGGAGGCCGCGAAAAAGGCAATCCGGATTGCCAAAGAAGGCAAGATAACCGCAACCACAGGGGAGGATATCGAGATGAGAGCACATACCATTCTGGTCCATGGGGATACACCGAATGCGGTAGAGATTCTTAGAGAGATCAGAGAAGAATTTGAAAAAGAAAACATTCTTGTTGCACCGTTAAGGGAGATTCTATAGTGACTGGATGGCCCCAGCCAGTTTGGGGCGTGACTTAGGATAAAACCAATGCAGCCGAGAAAGGAGTTGGTGATGGGAAAACCAATGTTCTATATTAATGGTGAGTTCGTCGATGAAAACAACGCCTTGATTTCGGTCATGGATCATGGGTTCTTATATGGAGATGGGGTGTTTGACGCTCTCCGGGTCCACAATGGCAGATTATTCCAATTGGATGCCCACATGAATCGATTATATGATTCAGCGAGAATCATTGACCTCCCTGTACCTCTGGATAAGGAAGAGTTTAAAAAGATTGTCATGGAGACGGTGAGAAGGTCCGGATATCAGGACTGTTACGTCAGGCCTCAGGTCACGAGGGGGATCGGTTCGTTGGGGCATGATCCAGGAACTTGCAAGGAATCGAGTATCATTGTATATGTCACTCCAACCCCCGTCCTTAAAAAAGAGAGATCCATCAGAGTGATTATTTCATCGTACCGAAGACCACCCGCCTTCATCCTTCCACCTGAAAGTAAAACCACGCACTATGTGAACAACATCCTGGCAAAAATGGAAGCAAGGAAAAGGGGGGCCGATGATGCTATTTTGCTTGATATCAGGGGATTCGTGTCAGAGGGGTGCGCGTGGAATATTTTTTTAGTAAAAAATAACCGGGTGGCTACTTCCTCCATTTCATCCAGCATATTAAGGGGGATTACCAGGGATGGCGTCATTCATCTCTTAAAGGAAATGAATATTCCTGTCGAGGAGAGAGATATTACTGTCTCCGAATTGTTCACCGCTGATGAGATTTTTGGAACCGGCACGGGATCGGGAATTTCCCCAGTCATTGAAATTAACGGGAGAAAGGTAGGAGATGGCAGATCCGGTTCAATAACGAATGAGATAGAGAACAAATTTAATGAATTCATTAATGAGACTGGAGTGTCTGTCTATGAATAAAATGGAGAGGTCACACATTGGTAGAGCTTAGATGGTCATGAAGGACAAAAAACAAAATTGCGATGTGCGATTATGCATGGAGAGGCAAGTATGGTAAGGAAAACATTTTACATTGCAGCTCTTTTTTTGTTTTCTGCAATAGGTCTTACCCATTCTTCAAACAATAGCAGGGAAACCTCTCTCACACTTATTTACACATCGAATACCTTGGGAGAAGTTGAACCCTGCCAGACTTGCCCAGAAGGAGCAGACAGTGGAGGATTACCCAGAAGATCTCACTTTATCAAATCGGTCAAGGAAGAGGTTAAAAATCTTCTCATCCTCGATGCAGGGAACGCATTGGTCCTTGGTTATTTCACTCAACCCAGCGAACGTGAAAAGGCCAGAAAAAGGGCAGAGTTTGTCTTAAGGTTATATGAAAAATTGGGTTATCAAGTTCTTAACATCGGAGAAACCGACCTGGGATTAGGTATCGGATTTCTGAAGGATCTTCAAAAAAAATCGAAGATTCCATTCCTTTCAACAAATCTCAAAGAGAAAAAGACAGAAAAGTCCATTTTTAAGCCTTACCTCATCAAAGAAGTGGAAGGGGTCAACATTGGCATCCTCGGTTTGGTCACAACTGAAATTTCCCCTCCTATCCAGAAAGAGTTAAAGGGTTATTTTATCGAAAATCCGATCAAAGCTGCGAGGGAGACAATCCACCGATTCATGCCCTCCTGTGACTATGTCATCGCCCTTGCCCACTTAAGCCTGCTTGAAATCGAATCCCTTGCCAAAGGAGATCCACGCATCTCGATCATCATTGGGGGGAACGACCATTCTTTAATTTTTCCCAGACAGATCCACCGTTCTATTTATGTCCAGACAGATGCCTTTGGCGCTCATATCGGCAGGATGAATTTAAGATTATGTACTGGTTCTAACGAATTTGTAGATATCTTACCACAAACAAAGATCAAAAAAAACATTCAAGAAGTCCGAAAGAAGATGAAAAGTCCACAATATGCCAAAGAAAAGGAAAAACTCAAAGAGATTGAAAAACAATTTCTTGAGCAATTGAGCAAAATGGCAAATACAGAGGGAAAAAATACTTTTGAAAACCATCTCCCACTCATGCATCCGGGGATGGAGTCTGATAAAGATATTGAGAAGCTAATCGACTCATCAAGAGATCAATTACAACGCCCCTCAACCTCAAACGATTAAAAAAGAGGGTTGATATGAGACGAAAATGTGAAGTATCTGTAATTAAAGGGAAAAAAAACGAGCAAATGGTTCAGCAGGCGATTTCCATGATCGGCGGGATGAAGAGTATTGTAAAGAAAGGGGACATCGTCCTTATTAAACCTAATATATGTCTACCACTGCCACCTGAAAAAGGAGATGCCACAGACCCAATAGTTGTTGCATCACTTGTAAGGCTTGCGAAGGCTGCTGGTGCCTCTCGGGTCGTTGTAGGTGAGAGCGGTGGATGGGGACTTTATGTACGGGATCATTTTGAAATATCCAAGATAGGTGAATACTCGGAAAAAGCCGGGGCGGAACTTTCTTACTTCGATGAAGAGGAGAGGATCGAGCTTGAAATACCCAATGGTATTTTGTTGAAAAAAGTGAGCATACCCAAAATTGTCAAAGAGGCTGACGTTATTATCAACGTACCAAAGATGAAGAACAATTTTGTATCGATGGTGACCTTGGGTATCAAGAATTTCATGGCTTTCCTTGCTCCAGATGACCGTTATGGGATCCACAGGGGTGTGAATGGCGTTGAATTGGCATATGTACTCGTTGACTTGTTGAAAGTAATTAAACCGAAACTGACAGTCATAGATGGAATCCTTGCTATGGAAGGGTTTGGGCCTCACAGTGGGGATCTCATCCGCATGGGAGTGATTGTTGCAGGAAAGGACGTAGTTGCTGTAGATGCCGTTGCCTCTGAAATCATGGGATATCAAGCGATGGAAATACCGACAACACAAATCGCCGCTAAGCAATTCCTTGGAGTTGGTGATCTATCCGAGATAGTCGTCAAAGGTAAAAAAATCGAGGAGGTTAGAAAACATTTTACTCGCCCCATATTCAATTATATTAGCGATCACCCCAATATTACAACTTACTTCGGGGGAGTTTGTTGTGGGTGTATTTATAGAATTCCTGAGACAGAAACCGCCATTGGAATAGATCCAAACAAAAAATATGCTCTTGTTTTTGGTCGAAAAGTAAATTTGCCCCCCAAAATAGATGCCGACGAAATCTGGTTAGTTGGCGATTGTACTGCTCCTTACAGGAATAAGTATAAAAATACTGTGTTTGTCTCTGGTTGCCCACCATTGAAATGGTATATTCATGCTGTAAGGCTCCCTCATTGGTCAAAGAAATTTGGTAGAGAAATTCATACTTACCCCGTCGACATTGAAAAGCAAACCAGAGAGATCATAAAGGCCCGGCAGAGACTTTCGAAAAAGTAAATTTTAAAATGGAGGAACTTTAAGAAAATTATGAGCATAGCTGTAGTAACCAATGCATCGATGATTCTTACTATTAAGCTTTTTCTTCCCGCTCTTAAAGTAACTGGCTGATTTTCCAATGCAAACAGTTGAGGTGGGTGCAGCCGAAATGAATCTTAGCGCCAGATGGGGATACTGATAGCGAGGCTTTAAAACATGGCAAAAACCATGTGGACAAATTGGGATATATTGATAGAACTCGGGGATAATACTGATTAATGCTTTTCGATCAACCTCAGATTAAACCCAATGGCGACTCCGGTCTCCGGATTTCTTTTGGAGATGAACGAACCGTTAGGGTGAACCGACGGGTTCGAAAACTGGCTCATATGGTCCAGTCCGCAGCCCTTCCAGGAGTGACTGAACTAATTCCTACCTATGCTTCTTTAACATTGCTGTATGATCCGCTTCGAGTCAATTACCTGCATTTAGTCGAATGGCTTCAACCTTTTTTAAAGGAGGCTATGACGGTTTCAGCCGAAGAAGAGTCTTCCCGATTGCTCATCGTTCCTGTCTGCTATGAAGGTGAATATGCACCAGACATGAGCTATATATGTAATTATACCAAGCTGGAGCCAGATATGGTTATAGCCCTTCATACTGCTGAGCCCTATTATGTTTTTCAACTGGGTTTTACTCCGGGATGCCCCTTCATAGGACCACTTCAAGAGGATCTCAGCGTGCCCCTGATGGAGACTCCGCGGACGCATACCCCAATGGGGGCGGTGGCAATAAGTGTAGGCCAAACCGTAATTTATCCCAGGGCGACACCTGGAGGGATGCGAATCATCGGGCGAACACCGGTTAAACTTTTTCAGTTAGATCATCCAGCATTGACTCTATTTCGACCTGGTGACCGAGTCTTGTTCCGGACTGTTTCCCAATCTGAATTTCTCACTATCGAGAAAGAGGCTGTTGCACTTATGATAGGTGTCGAGGTAAGAAACGATGTCTGAAGATGGTGGGAGACCTACTATAGAGATTCTCACTCCTGGAGTCTTGACTACTGTGCAGGATTGGGGACGCCCCGGATATCAGAATTTGGGGATTGCCGAAAGTGGTGCAATGGATACATTTTCCTTCGTTGCTGCAAACCGTCTCGTTGGAAATCCTGATAATTCAGCGTGCCTTGAAATTACCCTGGTAGGACCTAAAATCAGATTTTTGAGACCTACGTGGGGAAGTTTGACTGGTGCACATCTTTCAGCTCATCTTAATCAATACCCTTTAACGCCAGGAAGAACTTTTAAGGCTGAAAAAGGTGATTTGATTAGCTTTGGGCCGAGGGTTTATGGAATACGGGCCTATTTGGCTGTCGCTGGGGGGTTCGATGTGCCTGTGGTTTTAGGAAGTCGCTCCACTTATGTATATGCCGGGTTTGGAGGATACGAAGGTAGACCTCTTCGCAAAGGGGATACTCTATCTGCGTTTACGCAGAGAGGCGACAATGAATCTACATTCGCGGAATTGCCTGTCGAATTTCAAATAGAGAAGTATGATTCGTCCCTTATCCATGTTATTGTTGGACCGCATGAGGACCGATTTACAGAGGAAGGTCTTCAAACCTTTTTTCATTCACGTTATGTTGTTATGTCAGATTCAAACCGGATGGGTTATCGGCTAAAAGGACCGAAGATAACGCATCGGGAAACTCCTATCGTAGTCAGCGAGGCAACCCCTGTAGGAGCGGTTCAGGTCCCGGGGCAGGGGACCCCGGTGATCCTCCTCCGAGAAAGAGGTACTACCGGTGGGTATACAAAAATCGCCTGTGTCATTAGTAGGGATATCGATATATTAGCCCAAATTTTCCCAGGGGAGGGGATTTTTTTTCACCCTGTAGATCTTTCAGAGGCTCATCGGCTGGATCAGAAGCGCTGGGAGGCATTTAACTCCTGGAGAAAGGCCCGGTAACCTGCCCGAAGGATTGAAAATATATCATACGAGGAGGTCGTCTATGAAGGTAATCGATCTAAATTGTGATCTGGGAGAAAGTTTTGGGGCATGGAAAATGGGTTTTGATGAAGAGGTCATGAAATATATTACTTCCGCAAATGTGGCGTGCGGATGGCATGGTGGTGATCCTATCGTGATGACTAATACCGTTCAATTGGCTAAGGGAAACAAGGTGAGCGTGGGTGCCCATCCAGGCTATCCAGACTTGCTTGGATTTGGCCGGAGGAGCCTCGACTGCACATTCGATGAATTGAAGAATTATGTTATCTATCAGATCGGAGCCCTCGATGGATTTTGTAAAGTCCACGGAGTGAAAATGACCCATGTTAAGCCACATGGTAAATTGTATCTTGACGCATTTGAGAAGATAGACCAAGCCCGAGCTATTGCAGAGGCTATCATGAGCTATAATCCGAATTTGTTCTATGTCGCCTTTGCAGGAGTGAAAGGGAAATTGATGACAAAGGTCGGTAAAGAAATGAATCTCAAAGTAGTTTATGAGGCATTTCCCGATCGTGCCTACACACCGGAAGGAGATCTTGTTAGTCGCTCTCAAAAAGGTGCAGTTATTAAGGACCCTCAGGAAGTAGCGAAACGGGCTTTGCTCATGGCCAAGGAGCACAAAGTGATAGCCATCGATGGAACATCCATCGAGATCGAAGCCCAGACCCTTTGTGTTCATGGCGACACTCCTACTGCTGTAGGTTTAGTGAAGACCATTCGGGAGGTCCTGGAAAAAAATGGAATTGATGTCATTCCAATGACCTCTTTCATTTAACGGGACCCACTAAAAAAGGGGAAAGGGTTAATCTCTAAATCAATGGCCGAAATTTTCGGATTTGCAAATAAAGGTAAGTACCGATGGAAAAACTAATTATAACGGCTGCCTTGACCGGAAATATAACCCTGCCAACGCAAACACCCTTTTTGCCTCTCACGCCTCAACAAATTATTGATGAGGCCTTAAGGGCTGCTAATGCTGGTGCGGCTTCGGTCCATATCCATGGAAGAGATCCAAAGACCGGTAGACCAACGACTGACCCAGCAGTATACAGGGAAATCGCAGCTAACATTAAGGCTAAGAGCAATGTGATCATCTGCGTCACCACCGGGGGAACAGCCTATATGTCACCAGAAGAAAGAGCACAGGTCGTTCCCGCGTTGAAGCCAGAGCTGGCAACCTTTAATATGGGAACAATCAATTTCTCAATCCACCCTTTAGCCGACCGATACAAGGATGAGGACTACAGGTTTCCCTGGGAGAAAGAATTCGCGATTAGCACCAAGGACTTTATTTTTAGAAATACATTTGGCGATATTGAAAGGCTCATGCAGATGATGAAGGAGAATAACACCAAGCCGGAGTTGGAGCTGTATGATGTTGGGCACCTCTACAATCTTAACTTCCTTGTCCGAAGAAACATCATCGAGTTCCCTGTTTGGCTGCAGTTTGTCACCGGAATCCTGGGGGGCATTGGAGCGAATGTGGATGAGGTTGTTCACATGAAGCAGACTGCGGATAGATTGCTTGGTGCTGATAATTATATATGGTCAGTCATTGGTGCCGGATATCCAGCCGAATTCAATTTGGCGACCTTAGGGATTATGATGGGCGGACATGCCAGGGTAGGGTTTGAAGACAACATATTCATTGAGAAGGGGGTGCTGGCGAAGAGCAATGCTGAGCTCGTAGAGAAAGTGGTGAGAATTGCTCGAGAGCTAGGCAGAGAGATAGCCATGCCCGACGAAGCCAGGGAAATACTTGGATTGAAAGGTATGGATAAAGTCGGTTTTTGATAGAGGGAATAAGGCCTTCTAACCCGAACACTATGACACTGTTCATCGACGTAAGGCTCGTTTGAGAGGGATTTGTAAATAGAGCTGGCTGTCCAGTGACCCAAAATGAGATCGGAATGTTAAGGCTATCATCGCCCCATTTTTGAATGGAGTCGGCAATTTGGTTGCTGTTTTGAGTTTAGCTGCCCCAGCTTTTCGGATTAATAAGAAAAGCTCAAGTTTCCTGCGAATACTGGTGTTCAAAGATGCTCAGAGGATTTCAGCCCAAAGGATAACAATGAGAGGAAAAAGGGAGGGCTCAAGAATCAAGCAAGAATAGCGAAAGGAGGTAAAAAGAGATTTTTTGTGGATACTCATGGACTTCAAAAAAATTGGTAAGGTAGACTAAAGCGAAGGAGGCATTTTATGAAATTAAAGAATAAGGTGGCAATAGTAACAGGTTCGGCTCAGGGAATCGGCAAGCAGGTGGCTGCAGCTTTTGCTCGCGAAGGGGCCCATGTTTGCTTGGCTGATTTAAATGGTGACAAAATTAAGGAGGTCGAAAAAGAGATCAGGTCTTTTGGCAGCCAAGCGTTGGCTGTACCAGCCGATGTTACAGAGGAATTGTCGTTCAAATCAATGGTGGAGGAAGCCGTCAAGAAATTCGGTAGAGTTGACATTTTATCGAACCAAGCTGGGTGTACCGGTCCGATTGCACCAGCTCAACACGTGGAAGTGAAAGATTATGAGTATGTGATGGCTGTAAAGGCGAAAGGAACTTTTATCACAAATAAAGTGGTACTTCCTTACATGATTGAACAAAGATCTGGATCGGTCATCAATACCTCCGGGACTGCGGGCCTGAGAGGGTACCCTTGGAGAGTTTCCTATTGCGCTTCGCAATGGGCTATTATTGGAATTACGAAGACCATTGCTTTGGAAGCTGGGCGATTCGGGGTTAGGGTAAATGCGATCGCTCCAGGAGCAGTAGAAGGAGAAAGAATGAGAAAAATCATAACAGAAACCGCTAAAACGAAAGGGATGTCATTCCAAGAGATGGAAAACATATTCATAGATGGGACGGCTATGAAAGCATGGCCACAAGAGACTGAGATGGCCTCCGTCGCAGTCTTCCTGGCCTCAGATGATTCAAATGCAATAACGGGACAGGTCATTGTAGCAGACAAGGGGTGGTCGACCTATGGTGGTTATAAGTATGAATAGCTTACTCGATTTATTTCTGAATTAAGCTCGTTCTTTATTTATTATATAGTGAGGCAGACAAAATGATCAAAAGATGGACAACAGGGGCATAACGATTGGAAGAAAATTATGTCCATGAAGTGCACTGCGGGTACACGGGAATGAGAAGCGATAGTTTCTCGGTATTTAATGTCCCTTTCGGGGATGGTTGAAATCTCTCGCCTTTAGGCGAAGAAAAGTTTATAATTTGTAGTGATGCGACATTACCAACTGGGTTCACATACCAAAACAGATCTCAAGGTACACCTGATGGTTTCATCTTTTAAGGGGTTTAGATTTTCTGAATGTTCTTCCAGTTTTTCGAGGGCTTTTTAATAAAATTCAAAACCTACGGTTGAGATGGGATCCGCCCCTATCGAAATGCGATCGAGCACCTTAAAAGTCAATCCGGCAGTGTTTAGGCACTCCTCCTGATCCTTGGAATCCAGATTACGTCATCTGGGGCACTCCCAGAGGCTCGCGCGAGTTGTTTTGTCAAGACTTGCGACCAAGGTGGCAAGGTAAGTGTCAAGAGAATCACCAAGCTTGCCGTGGCATGTATTTCGTAGCTCGGCTATGGATTCTGGTCTTGCGGAGGAAGGATTTCTCTTTTCTTCTTGGTCTCTATCAATATTTTTTCCATCCCCCGGCCCTTAACAGATGGCTCCGATTATATTATAAAAAAAGAGAAGAGAGAAAAGCAGGTGGTGTCATGAGAGAGAAGGATTACTACAATATCCTGGGAGTCAACAGTAATTCCAATCAGCAGGAAATCAAAGAGGCTTACAGGAAACTGGCCTTTCAATACCATCCGGATCGGAATAAAGAAAATCCTTTGGCTGTGGAAAGGATGAAAGAGATCAATGAGGCTTATGCTGTCCTTGCCGATTCCAGAAAAAGAAAAGACTATGATATCCTACGGGAGCAATACGGATCTTATGGCTACGATCGATTCAAACAGAGCTACTCCCAGGAGGATATTTTTAGGGGTTCGGATATTAACCAGATTTTTGAGGAGATGGCAAAGGCCTTTGGGTTCAGGGGATTTGATGAAGTTTTCAGGGAGTCTTATGGCCAGGGATACCGGACCTTTGAATTTCGAAGGCCAGGAGTTTTTGGCAGGGGGTTTATCTTTTTCGGCCCTGGTCTCGGGAGAAAGAAACACGAAGGGATTCCTGTTTCCTCCGGGGCCTTTCCGGGGGTTGCGGGAAAACTTGTTCGGTATCTCTTAAAAAGGGCATTCGGCATAAGAGAACCCGTCAGGGGGAAAGACCTGGAGGATGTCATCTATCTTCATCCCCAACGGGCCCTTGAAGGTGGGAAAGGGAAATATCTCCACCGAAAGAGATCGAAAGAACTGATGGTCACTATTCCTCCCGGAATACAGGAAGGCCAGAAGATAAGATTGAGAGGGATGGGAAAAGAAGGCAAAGACGGCGGAGAAGCCGGTGACCTCTATCTCCATGTCAAGATTAAGAAACCCCTACTTGGGAGGATGAGTGACTTGCTAAAAATCTAATTTTTGAAGTTTCCCCTTTATTTTGAGATTATCTGTCAGGTGGAACCTTGATCGAGGCAGGTAATTTATGTGCCATTTAATAGCAGATGTGGCACCAATATTTTTTATCTGATTGACAAACCTAAAGAATTCTGTCAGTTAGGGTGCATTGAATGAAATGACAAAAATAAATCCTATTTCTCTTATCATCGTAAGGCGCCCTGGCTCAAAAGCCATAAGGGCGCCTATTTTTTTACGGATCTGATAAAGGAACAGAAATGTTTTTAAAAGGATAGGCCATGGAAGTCAGGATCAATATCCCATTGATTGATAAGATCAGTTCCATTTTCAATAAGACAGCGGAGAAACCCCCACGAAGAGAAGAAACGACGGAGAGTAGTCTCGATGTCGGTGTTGCATCGTATTACTACAGGCAGGTTCAGCTGGAAAGGACAAGAAGGGCAAAGTATGGGGATTACATCCTGATGGATGAGGAGTATCCAGAAATTTCAACCGCCCTTGACCTTTATGCGGATAACGCAACGAAAGACCGAAATGAAGCCGGCGACCCATTCGATGTCAAGGCAGAGGAGACAAAGATTCAGAATATCATCAACGAGACAATCGAGAGAACGAAAATTAAGGAGATGATTTGGGATACCGCCAGGGCGATGGCAAAGATGGGTGACGATTTTGATGAAAATGTGGTTGACGGTAAAGGCCTGATTGTCCGGTTAAAGAATCTCGAACCGCACACAATGTTTAAGAATGTGGATGAGTACGGGAGGATGAAAGAAAGGCCATACGTCCAAAAGGATGACATGACCAGTGTTACGATAGCTGATTTTGAGCCCTGGCAGATCATCCATTGGAAAAACGGCGGGATGAAGAAAATGTATGGCGAGAGCGTGATGAAGTCGATCCGCCGGGTCTATAAGCAGCTGCAGTTAATGGAAGATGGTATGGTCATTTCGAGGCTGACCAGGTCCCAGTTGAGATATAAGGTTTTGGTCGATGTGGAGGGGATGGACAAGGAGGAGCGCGAGGACTACATCAGGAAGGTCAAAAACGAGTTTAAGAAGAAAAGATTGATCAATCCATTGACGGGAAAACTTGAGACCGCTCAGAATCCCCTCACAGCAGAAGAGGATTTCTATGTGGGGGTAACGAAAGAGTCGAAGGCTGACGTAGGAGTTCTCCAGGGGGCCACAAATCTTGGCAATATACGAGACGTTGAGTATTTCCAAACGAAGCTATTCGCAGGGCTGAAGGTCCCGATGAAGAAATTGCCGCGGTATTAAAAGAAAAGCCCGAACCCAATACCTCACCATCCCCCAAAAATGCAAAAACGCCGTCACTGAGGGCAACCGGGGCGACCGGGGTGACGACCCCACAGGTGGGTGGCTTGAATCCAATGGCGATGGTTTCCCAGAAGGAAGATGGACATAACGGATTGGATAGATCCGATGGTTTCCATATCATGACGTTACAGATGATGAATCTGGTCGAGACGATGAGGGATCTTGTGGATTTGGAGCTTAACAGATGAGTTTGCAATCAACCTGCAACCTGACCGAAGGGAAGTCATTTGGTGGGCGAAGGACGTTTGCCACCGATAGGGCGATTCTCAATATTGTAAGACTGGATAAAATTCAGCAGTTCAATGGTATTAATCTTGAATTTGGCTACAAGCCTTTGGCGATTTACTCGCCACGAGAGGTTACAACCTATGAGCGAGAAGAATGAGATACGATCTTTAGAAATGGTTCGCCGGATTCGTGACGAAATAGCATCTTCACTGGAAGACAAATCCCATGCTCAAATCATTGCATTCTTCAGGAAGGCCGGAGATGTTGCGCGCCAGGAAGCTAAACGTCACAAAAAGGTAGAACTCCCAACAGAGTCGCGCCGTTAACATCCAAAACATTTAAATCCCTGGCTGCCAAATGGTATCGTTGCCATAACAATAAACAATAAATCACCGCCACCATCTGGGAACGATCCGGTAACGCTCCCATTTCTTTCAAAAAAATCCCACTGCTCCTTTGCCGTTTAGCCCTTTGTCCTGAGTCTCGCCCAGGCGGGATCGAAGATTGAACGGCTAATTGCGGCACTGTCTCTGAGGGGGATCCTTTTTGCTGCCTTCTCCTTGAAGCCTGCCTGCGCGAAGTCCCGCCCTTCGGGACGAAGGCAGAGAGGAGGGAAAGGGTGAGGGTAAATTTGGTTATGTTTCAAGTCCAGTCATCAGAAAAATGACAGGCAACTCAGAGCTATCATCGGTTTCCAGCTTCACCTACGATTCTATAATGCCGAAATGACCTTGGAGCTGATGATTACCGAAGGAAAGAGAGTATCCTATTGGGTGGGTCTGATCTACAACCGGTGTGCCATGTCGCTTGAAGATTATTACAGGTCTTCGGGGGTGAGGCCAGTATGTTTGGCAATCCGTGGCAACATCTTTGGTCCAATTTCTTCCCCTTCATGAAATGCGAAAACATAATTGGGTCAACCAGGCCGAACAAGAACGCGGTGCGAGGCACCGGATTGCCGTTTGATGATCCAGCCAATACGAAGCAAGGCAGCAAGAACTTGGTTGGCTCGTGTTGATGGCCATCGAATCATGCTGAGACCGCAAAAACTTCCTTAAGTTCTGGAATTTCTTCCCCATGTTCGAGCCGGTCAGCCAAGATCCGCAAAGCTAATGCTTCAGCTTTTGAAATGGCTTCGTTCCTGCTGTTCCCATATACCATAACACCAGGGAGGTCTGGGATTTCAGCAATCCAACGGCCGTCCTCTTCTCGTTCTATTTCGATCTTCACCTCTCACCTCCTAAAATATGATATCTCAATTTCATGATGTGATGCAATCTCATATTTTTCTTCCACCATTTCTATTACAAATTTACAAGTTTCACCCCCTCCTGTCAAATCACACTTCCAGGAAGCTATACGTAACAAAATCTGCTTTCTCTTGTTATATTAGTTAGTTACATGCCGGTTTCCATTATCTCTTTTCTCTGTGTCGCTGTCAAGAGAATTCTTTGCTTTTGTCAAGCCAATTTAGAAATGTCCGCTTCTTACCAAAGTAGAAAAGTCCTATTTTAGGTTTTGGGTTTAGGGGTTCAGGGCTTAGGGTTAGGGGTTGGGGACCGGGGGAAACTCCCGTCGCCCTACGGGCTCCCTTCCGTTTCCCCCGGCGACGGCTCGCGCCGAACCCACTTTTCACCCTGTCCTATCAATATCGATTCTTGAGCTTCTGGGCTTTTTTCTGGTCAAACCCGATATCCGCTCTGCACATATCGTAAATCCTCACCGGGTAAGTGTACCCGAACTCACGGATCAGAAGATCTCCTTCAAAATCCGTTATCATGTAAATGTCACCATCCGTGCAATGGTCGAACCACGTCGTGTTTTCATCGGTAAAAACCGTGTCGATAGTTTCCACACGGCCCTTTTGTGGATTATAGACTGTCATTTCCATTTTCTTTTCTCTCTACCCATCTTTGGGACGTCTTGAAGTTTCTCTGTACCTTAACCCTATCTGCCTCCGGGCAAAAGATGATGATTCCTAAAGGGGGATGCTCAGCTATGGACCCGCCAGAGAAAATGGATTGTAAAGCAAATGGTGAGGTCATTTTAGGAATCCAAGGACCCTCCCAGCCCCATTTGAGAGAAAACCTCCTTCCTGCCATAAATATGAACCCGAGATCCATCATAACGGCTCTCCGGGATCATAGGACATTTCTATTTTGGCTAAATAGGACATGATCATTTTGGGATGACAGAGAATTCTTTGCTTTGCTTTCCGTACTGAGAAACTGTGGGAAGGTGAGACAGCTTTCCATAGTTTCACATTGGTTCTGGTTTTGCCGTTGTGCGCGCGGAGCTCGGAAGCCCGCTGTTTTCTCTTGCCCCGTTTTTCTAAGGAGCAACTATTATTCATGCCACGCCTCACCGTTGCGCACGTCATGGATGAGGAAGCGCACACCCTGGTTGTCTGTCGGGTTGAGCCAGAGCATGCGGGTAAAAACGTCATCGGCTTCTTTGAACCGGCCGAGCCGCCACAGACAGAGACCATAGCCATTTAGACACCTAAGGAACGGGCGGTTGTTGATGTGCCCCCAGGGAACAAGCCCCTCGAAGTTCTCCCCAAGGGAGAGCTCTCCGATCCGCACCCCGACTTCGTAGTGACGGAGGGCTTTCTCCGGTTCGTGATCGAAGACAAGATTGCCGAGATGCGCGTGCGCATCGAGACAACGGAGATCCGAAATGAAAAGGTTCATGAGCGTGCGGTGTGCCTCACCGTACTCACCGGCTTCTTTCAACTCAACCGACTCGAGTATGGGATCCGTAGCAGGATTGTGGAGGTCCTCGCCGGAGATCACCTGTTCCATCTCATACGCAGGTCGCGGGCCTCGCTCGACGATTGGTTTCGCCCAATCTTCGATCGGTGCATCAGGTTCTCCCCAGTAGTGCTCGTGCGGAAGCCACATACCCTCGTCTTCAAGCTTCAGAGGTGTGAGACCGAGGGCAGCGACATCGAGGTGCCAGGCCTTAATTTCTCCGGAGAGATAGGGATGTCCTGCGTAGCGCCACTTCTTTCGCGGCGTGACCGTGATGAGCTCACCCGGCACAACATCCCAGGAGCGCGTGGACCGGAGTGTAACGTCTCCCTTTCCCGGGATGCGGCAGGAGATAGCATTTCCCTTCACGGCCAGAGCGATCAATTCAATATCCCGGGTCAGGTCGAGATCCTCCTCCGTTGCTTTTTTGGGTTTGCGCTTAG
>JAGVBT010000011.1 GCA_020059605.1 Deltaproteobacteria bacterium | reverse complement strand
TCACCCTGAACTCGTTTCAGGGTCTCGTAAGTTCTTGAAACTGTTGGATGCTGAAACAAGTTCAGCATGACGTCTTTCTTGTTTTTTGACTTTTTACGAGATCATCAAAATTAACAATTCAAATTTACGAATTCATCAATGCTAACTTTTCAATTTGCAATTTATATTTTGCATTGAGGTTTAATAAGATGTTGATGCCGAAGAAGACGAAATATCGCAAGATGCAAAAGGGGAAAATGAGAGGGGCTGCTTCCCGCGGGAATAAACTCAACTTTGGCGACTTCGGGCTTCAGGCCACCGAATGCGGTTGGCTGAGTTCCCGCCAGATTGAGGCCGCCCGTATTGCCATGACGCGATTCATTAAGAGGACCGGTCGTATCTGGATCCGGATCTTTCCGGATAAGCCGATCACCAAAAAACCGGCAGAGACCCGGATGGGAAAGGGAAAGGGGCCGCCGGAAGACTGGGTGGCGGTGATCCGTCCGGGCCGAATTCTTTACGAGATGGAGGGGGTTCCGGAGGAGAGAGCCAGAGAAGCCTTTCTCCTGGCCTCGCACAAATTGCCTCTCTCCACCAGATTCATTATGAGGGGGAGCCATCTATGAAGACAAAAGATCTCCGCCTCTTGGGCGAAGGTGAATTGTTTCAGAAAGAGAAGGAACTCCACGAAGAACTCTTCAACCTCCGATTTCAGCATGCCACAGGACAGCTGGAGAACACGAGACGAATCCCTCAGGTCAAGCGGGATATCGCCCGGGTGAAGACGATCCTCAAGGAGAAGACACCGAGCAAAGGGAAATAAGGCCCATGGAAGAGAGAGGAAAAAGGAAAACATTAACGGGTGTGGTCTCGAGCGACAAGATGGATAAGACGGTGGTCGTGATGGTCAATCGCCTGGTCCTCCATCCGGTTTACAAGAAATATATCCGGAAGAGGACGAAGGTGAAGGCCCACGACGAGAAGAACGAGTGTCATATCGGCGATAAGGTCCTCCTGATCGAGACCCGGCCCCTTAGCAAAGAAAAAAGGTGGCGAGTCAAAGAGGTTGTTGAACGGGCCGCCTAATCGATGCTCGAATGGAGAGTGGAAAGAGGAGACCGGAACGGAGTGGATTATGATCCAGATGAGGAGTATTCTTGACGTTGCCGATAACTCGGGAGCCAAAAGATTGGGGTGTATCAAGGTCCTCGGCGGAACGCGGCGGAAATATGCGACGATAGGCGATATCATCATCGTCTCCGTCAAAGACGCCTTGCCCAACTCCAAGATCAAAAAGGGAGATGTGGCTCGAGCGGTCATCGTCCGGACCAAAAAAGAGGTGGAAAGGCCGGATGGCTCCTTTATCAAATTTGACGACAACTCCGCTGTTTTGATCAATCCCCAGGGGGAACCCATCGGGACCCGGATCTTCGGCCCTGTGGCCAGGGAACTCCGGGCGAAACGGTTTATGAAGATCATCTCCCTGGCTCCGGAGGTCCTGTAAAAGGCAGAAAGGAAATCCGAATGATCGTCCCTAAAAATCACATTAAGAAGAATGACCTGGTCGTGGTGACCCATGGGAGGGAGAAGGGTAAAAGCGGTCGGGTGTTGAAAGTCCTCACGGAGAAGGAGAGATTGATCATCGAAAAGATCAACTTCATTAAGAAACATTCTCGGCCCCACGGACAGCAGAGACGGGGAGGGATTCTGGAAAAAGAGGCTCCTCTTCATATTTCCAATGTGATGCTCCTCTGCGAAAAATGCAACAAACCCGTCCGGATCGGCCACCGGAACCTGGAGGGAGGAAAGAAGGCCCGGTTCTGTAAAAAATGCGGGGAAATCTTCGATAAATAGGTGATGCAATGCCCACAATAAAAGGGATTTATCAGGAGCGGGCGGTCCCGGCACTGATGAAACGATTCAATTACCGCAACAAGATGGAAGTTCCCAGGCTGGAGAAGATCGTTGTCAATATGGGGCTGGGAGAAGCCATCCAGAACGTCAAGATCCTTGACTCCGCCGTCCAGGAATTGAACCTGATTGCGGGGCAGAAGGCCGTCATCACCAAGGCCAAAAAATCGATCGCTCAATTTAAATTGAGGACGGGAATGCCCATCGGCGCAAGGGTGACTCTCCGGAGAGAACGGATGTACGAATTCTTCAATCGCCTGGTAAACGTCGCCCTGCCGAGAGTGCGCGACTTCAAAGGCCTTTCCCCGAAATCCTTTGACGGAAGGGGAAACTATGCCCTGGGCATCCGGGAGCAACTCATTTTTCCCGAAATTCATTACGACAAGATCGACAAAGTGAAGGGAATGAATATCGTCATTGGCACGACCGCCAAGACGGATGAGGAGGGAAAGGAGCTCCTGAAGTTGTTGGGCATGCCCTTCCGGAATTAGAAAACGCTAAGCGCGGAGCGCCCGCCTTCAGAAGCCTTGCGGAGGGCAGGCGATGCGCATAGCGAGGTTAGGAGGATAAATTGGCGAAACTCTCGTTGATGAATAAGGCAAAGAGGAAACAGAAATTTAATGTCCGCCAGTACAACCGTTGTCCTCTCTGTGGAAGGCCGAGAGCGTTTCTTCGGAAATTCAGCATGTGCCGCCTCTGTTTCAGAAAACATGCCACCCGGGGTGAGATCCCCGGCGTGATCAAAGCCAGCTGGTAACCAATACGGAGTTTGATATGTCGATGACCGATCCATTGGCCAATATGTTTACACTCATCCGAAACGGGTCCAAAGCCAAGTTCGAGAAGGTGGATATCCCTTATTCCAAGATGAAGCATGAGATCGCCAAGGTTTTAAAGGAAGAAGGGTTCATCGCCAATTTCAAGCTTCTCAAGGATGAGAAAGAACATGAGTTGATCCGAATCTTCATTAAATATGACCCGACCCGGAAAGGGCTCATCCATATCAAACGGGTGAGCAGGCCGGGCCGGCGAGTCTATGTGGGAACCGACCGGATCCCCTCGACCATGAGCGGCCTGGGGATATCCATCCTCTCCACGCCCAAGGGAATCCTGACCGATCAGGCGGCCCGGAAAGCCCATGTCGGCGGAGAGGTTCTCTGTTGTGTCTGGTAAAAGAGGAACTTTAAATTCGAAATACGAAATCCGAATTTCGAAACAAGCACAAATGTTCAAAATACAAATGATCAAAACAAACACCACCCATTTTAAATTTTAAAATTTGAATTTTGGATTTGTTTCGAATTTCGATATTCGGATTTAGGATTTGGATTGGGGTAATCTATGTCTCGTATTGGAAAAATGCCGATTCCGCTGCCGAAGGAGGTCAACATCTCCTTTGATCCTTCGAAAATAGAGGTCGCCGGTCCCAAAGGGACCCTCGCCTGCGAACTTCCCCGTGGCATCGGGGTTGTCGTCGAGGAGGGCAGGATATTGATCCGGCGTGACACGGAGGAGCGGTCCCTCAGGGCCCTTCACGGCCTGACTCGCAGTCTTATCGCCAACATGGTGACCGGTGTCACCCAGGGATTTGCAAAGAAGCTGGAGATCATCGGAGTCGGTTTCCGCGCGGATATTCAGGACAACGTTCTCAAGCTCACCCTGGGATTTTCCCATCCCGTTTTCTTCCCGATTCCAGAAGGGATTAAGATGGAGGTGGAAAAGCAGACCATGATCACCGTGCGGGGGGTGAACAAACAGCTGGTGGGAACCGTCGCCGCCAAACTCCGCTCGATCAAACCTCCTGAGCCGTATAAGGGAAAAGGGGTGCGTTACGCAGGAGAAAAAATTCGCAAGAAGGTCGGTAAAACAAAAGCCTAAGGAGAGGGATTTCTTTATAAAATGGAAAATAAGAGGATCTTGGCAAGGATGAAGAGGAAGAAGAGGGTGCGAGGCCGCATCCGGGGAACACCGGGACAACCTCGCCTCAATGTCTTCAGGAGCCCGAAACATATCTATGCCCAGGCCATTGTGGATTCCACGGGAGAAACGATGGCCAGCGCCTCCACGCGGAGCCCCGAGTTAAAAGGGAGCCTCCGTTATACCGGAAATGTCGAGGCGGCGAAGAAGGTGGGAGAACTCATTGCCAAAAAATGTCTTGAAAAAGAGATTCAAAAAGTCGTCTTTGACCGGAACGGATATCTCTATCACGGAAGGGTCAAGGCATTGGCGGAAGCGGCGAGAGCAGGTGGTCTGGTCTTTTAATGGAGGTACTCTTTTCAGGAGGGAGTGACATTGCCGAAGATTGATCCAAGCACACTGGAATTGACGGACCGAGTCGTTCATATCAACCGGGTGGCCAAGGTTGTCAAAGGCGGGAGACGGTTCAGTTTTAGCGCCCTGGTTGTCGTTGGAGACGGTCATGGCCACGTCGGGAGCGGGCTCGGAAAGGCCAACGAGGTTCCGGAGGCCATCCGGAAGGCGGTCGAACATGCGAAACGAACATTGATCAAAGTCCCCATCATGAACAAGACGATTCCCTATGAAGTGACGGGAAAATTCGGGGCTTCCAGGGTTTTGATGAAACCCGCTTCCGAAGGAACAGGGGTGATTGCCGGGGCGTCGGTGAGAGCCATTGCGGAGTCCGCAGGGATTGAAAACATTCTGACGAAATCTCTCGGATCAAACAACCCGTATAACCTCATCAAAGCCACCCTCCAGGCCATCCATCAATTAAAATTTCCGGAAGAGGTTCTTCAAAAGAGAATGGACAAGGAGAGCGGAAACTGAGGATTCGCTGATGGAGAAGACGGGGAACGGGATGGAAAAGAAGATAACGGTCCGGTGGAAGAAGAGTTCGATCGGACGGCCTGAAGGCCAGAAAAAAATCATAAAAGCCCTCGGTTTTAGGCGGTTGAATCAAACCCTCGCCCTCCCGGATCGTGCTGAGATCCGGGGAATGATTCATCGTGTCAGCCACCTGGTCGAAGTGATCGAATGAGGGAAAGGAAAGCATCATGATGCTCAAAGAACTTAAACCCCCGGAGGGATCAAGAAAGAAGCGGAAACGAGTCGGCAGGGGAATCGGATCCGGTCATGGGAAGACCGCCTGCAAGGGGCACAAGGGTCAGAATGCCCGTGCCGGCGGCGGGACCAAGGCAGGTTTCGAGGGAGGCCAGATGCCGCTTCAGCGACGGCTTCCCAAGAGGGGATTCCGAAATCCTTTCAGAGAAAAAGTGGCCATCATCCACCTCGGAGATCTCAATCGTTTTGAGAAGGATGCGGTGGTCGAGCCCGATCTTCTCTTTAAATCCGGCTTGTGCAAAAAGGGAGAAATCATCAAGCTCCTTTCGGACGGGGAACTCCGGCATCCCTTGACCATTCGTGTCCATAAGGCAAGCCGCGCCGCACTCAAAAAGGTGGAGATGGTTTCCGGGAGGGTGGAGGTCCTCGCCTCATGATTTCAGGCGCCCAGAATATCTTTAAGATCCCCGAGCTGAAACGAAGGATCTTGATGACTTTTTTCCTGCTGGCCATCTATCGTATCGGGGTCCATATCCCCACGCCCGGGATCAATGGAGATGCCCTTGCCTCCTTCTTTGCCCATGCCAAGGGAACCCTCTTCAGTCTTATCGATATGTTCGCCGGCGGGGCCCTGGAGAGGCTATCCGTTTTTGCCCTGGGGATCATGCCTTATATCAGCGCCTCGATCATTCTCCAGCTCCTCACCGTCGTCATCCCCTATCTGGCCCAGCTCCAGAAGGAAGGGGAAATGGGGCGGAAGAAGATAGTCCAGTATACCCGTTACGGAACCGTCGTGCTCAGCATGATCCAGGGATTCGGGATTGCCGTCGGCCTGGAGAACATGACAGGGGCCGCAGGCGAGATGATCGTTCTCAATCCCGGATGGTCCTTCAGGATCATGACCGTGATCACCCTGACCGCCGGCACCGCCTTCATTATGTGGCTGGGAGAACAGATCACGGAGAGGGGAATCGGAAACGGAATTTCCCTGATCATCTTCGCCGGAATCGTCGCGAGACTGCCCAATGCGATGGCCACTACCTATGAACTCTTCCGGGTCGGGCAGCTGAATATCATCACGATTCTGTTCTTGATCCTCCTGATGGTGCTGGTTGTTTTTGCCATCATCTATGTGGAAACGAGCCAGAGGAGACTTCCCGTTCAATATGCCAAGCGGATTGTAGGAAGGAGAGTCTACGGGGGGCAGAGCACGCATCTCCCTCTCAAGTTAAATACCGCGGGGGTGATTCCCGCTATCTTCGCTTCCTCCATCCTGATGTTTCCCCTGACGATCGCCAGTTTCGTGCCGAAGACCTTGATGGAATCTTATCCCTGGATCCAGTCGATTCTCAACAGTCTGGGCCCCGGCGCGCTCCTCTACAACCTTCTTTATGTGGGATTCATTATCTTCTTCTGTTTCTTCTACACGGCAGTCACCTTCAACCCGAACGATGTCGCTGACAATATGAAGAAGTTCGGAGGCTATATCCCGGGCATTCGCCCCGGCCAGAAGACGGCGGAGTATATCGACAAGGTTCTCACCCGCATCACTTTAGGGGGAGCCATCTATGTCTCAGCCGTCTGCGTCCTTCCCACCATTCTGATCGGGCGTTTCAACGTCCCCTTTTATTTCGGGGGGACCGCCCTCCTCATCGTGGTCGGAGTAGCCCTGGACACGGTTCAGCAGGTGGAGTCTCACATGCTGACAAGACATTATGAGGGATTGATGAAGAAGGGCAGATTGAAAGGAAGAAGAGGATAAAATCTTCAATTGACAATGATCAATGCCCATTGATCATTGGTCATTAGAATAATGAGGTTTTTGAATGAATCTGATTTTGTTGGGTCCTCCGGGGGCTGGAAAAGGCACGCAGGCACAGATGATCGTGGAGCGGTATCATATCCCTCAAATCTCCACGGGCGATATCCTCAGGTCGGCGGTCAAGAACGGAACCCCCCTGGGGAAACAAGCCAAGACCCATATGGAGAAAGGGGAGCTTGTTCCGGATGAAGTGGTCATCGGGATCATTGACCAACGGCTGAGGGCGCCGGATTGCAATGCCGGTTTTGTTCTCGACGGATTCCCGAGAACAACCCCTCAGGCCGAAGCCCTTCAGGCGATCCTCGACAAAATCGGAAGGTCGGTGGACCATGTCATCAACATCGAAGTCGATCCCGAGGAACTGGTGCGGCGACTGACCGGCCGGAGGACCTGCAAAAACTGCGGCGCCATGTTTCACATCGCTTTTCATCCCCCGGCAAAGGAAGGCGCCTGTGACCGCTGCGGGGGGGCCCTCTATCAGAGGGAGGATGACAGGGAGGAAACGATTCGAACGCGGCTAAAAGAGTATGAAAAACAAACCTCTCCCCTTATCCGGTATTACGATCTTAAGAAGCTCCTTCGCTCGGTTCAGGGAGTGGGGGGACAGAATCAAATTTTTAGCCAGATCCTTCGTGTCCTGGACACGAAACCTATCTGAGAAGTCAAACGGAGTCGATTGATGCCAAAGGAAGAGGCGATCCAAGTGGAGGGAAAAGTTTTAGAGACCCTTCCGAACGCCATGTTCCGGGTGGAGCTGGAAAACGGGCATAGAGTGCTTGCCCATATTTCTGGAAAGATGAGGATGCATTTCATCAAAATCCTTCCCGGGGATAAGGTGACGGTGGAACTCTCACCCTATGACCTTTCCCGCGGGAGAATCATATTCCGGGAGAAATAAGACCGTGAAAGTCAGAGCCTCGGTAAAAAAAATCTGCGATAAGTGTAAGATCGTGAAGCGAAAGCGTGTGATCCGGGTCATCTGTGAAAACCCGAAACATAAACAACGGCAAGGCTAAAGGGGAATCACCAATATCCAAGCGCCAATAATCAAATAATCACCAAAATCCCAATGGCCGAAATTTAGAAAAGATAAGTCTAATTCGTTTGGTTATTCGAACATTGGGTCATTGGAATTTATTTGGAGCTTGGAATTTGGTGATTGGGGATTGATAGATGGCCGGATGATTGGGGACAATTGATTAACCCATTCTAACTGCTCATTAAGCTAAGGAGAAAGATATGGCGCGCATTGCAGGGGTTGATCTTCCAAAGGATAAACGGGTGGAGGTCGCCCTCACTTACATTCTTGGGATTGGAAGGCCATCGGCCAACAAGATTCTTGAAAAGGCCAGCGTCAACCGCGACACCAAGGTCAACAAGTTGACGGAATCGGAGGTCGTCCGCATCCGGGACACCATCGACCAGGAATGCAAGGTGGAAGGAGACCTTCGAAGGGAAGTGGCGACCCACATCAAGCGTTTGATGGATATCGGCTCCTACCGGGGGCTTCGCCATCGCCGCTCACTTCCCGTTCATGGCCAGAGAACCCATACCAATGCGAGGACGCGGAAAGGTCCTCGCCGGGCCGTCATGGGAAAGAAAAAAGAAAAGTAACCGTCAGAGAAACCCCGTTAGCAAAGTGGAACGGGGCTTCAGCATGGAATCGGCCTTTGATGAAGTGGATTCACTGTGAATGAAGATACGTTATTTCTAACGGGGTAAAGGAGGCGCTATGGCCACCGGGCCGGGGACAAAGAAAAAAAAGATCAAGAAGAATATCCAGTCGGGCATTGCCCACATTCAGGCGACATTTAACAACACGATCATCACCATCACGGACTATGAGGGGAAGGTGATTTGCTGGTCGAGTGCGGGGATACAGGGCTTCAAGGGCTCCCGCAAAAGCACTCCCTTTGCCGCCCAGATGGCGGCGGAGGATGCGGCCAAGAAGGCCATGGAGCACGGCGTTCGGACCATCGACGTCTATGTGAAGGGCCCCGGGGCCGGGAGGGAATCGGCGCTCCGGTCGCTCCAGGCAGCGGGCCTCAAGGTCCACGTGATCAAAGATGTCACCCCCATCCCCCATAACGGATGCCGTCCCCCAAAACGGAGACGCGTCTAAAGCCGCGCCTGATTACACAGATTTTGAAAGGAGATTACGCAGATTTTTTTAACATCGCTGTAATCAAATTTAAATTAGGAGGGTATGCATTGGCAAGAAACACGAAATCCGTTTGTCGATTCTGCCGAAGAGAAAACATGAAGCTCTTTCTTAAAGGGGAGCGGTGTTATACGGAAAAGTGCGCTTTCGATCGAAGGGGCTATCCGCCGGGACAACATGGCCAGGGCCGGAAAAAGACTTCGGACTATGGGGCCCAGTTAAGGGAGAAACAGAAGGTCAAACGACTGTATGGACTCTTGGAAAACCAGTTCCGGAACACCTTCAAAGAAGCGGACCGACGAAAAGGAATTACCGGGGAAGTTCTTCTCCAGCTTCTGGAGCGTCGCTTGGACAATGCGGTCTATCGGCTTGGGTTTGCCAATTCAAGAAATGAAGCCCGTCAGTTGGTCCGGCATAACCACTTCCTGGTCAATCAGTCCAGGGTCAACATTCCCTCCTTTCTCGTGAAGCCGGGGGATGTCATCTCGGTTCGCGAGAAGAGCAAGAAGGTTATCCGTATCCAGGAATCCCTGGAGGGAGTGGCAAGGCGGGGAGTCCCTCAGTGGCTGGATCTGGATAAAGACCAAATGAAGGGAAGCGTGAAGGGCCAGCCTCTCCGGGAGGATATCACCCTTCCCATTCAAGAGAAATTGATCGTCGAATTGTATTCAAAGTAACTCTTTATCAACCCTTTCAGAAAAGGGAGGCAATATGGTTCAAAAAAGTTGGAAAGACCTTATTCGGCCGAAACGGTTGGAAGCAGAAAAAGAAACCTTAACCCCCTTCTACGGAAAGTTCACGGCGGAGCCTTTTGAGAGGGGTTTCGGAATCACCATCGGAAACTCTCTCCGCCGGATCCTTCTTTCTTCGTTGCAGGGGGCTGCCCTCACATCGGTAAAAATTGACGGGGTGCTCCATGAATTTTCGACGATCCCGGGCGTGAAAGAAGATGTCACGGAGATCATCCTAAATCTCAAAGAGGTGAGGCTCAAACTCCATACGGAGGGACCGAAGACGATTCGTGTCAAGGCCGAGGGTCCCAGGGCCTTAAAGGCAGGCGATATCCTCACGGGCGATGCCGTGGAAATTCTCAACACCGATCACCACGTTGCCACCCTTTCCAGGGATGCCAAACTCTCGATGGAGATGGTGGTCAAGATGGGCAGGGGATATGTGCCAGCAGAGCGAAACAGGGATGACACGCAGCCCATCGGGACCATCCCCCTGGATGCCATCTTCTCTCCGATCAAGAAGGTGAACTACACGGTGACCAATGCCAGGGTTGGCCAGATCACCGACTATGACAAACTCACCATGGAGGTCTGGACGGATGGAAGCCTCAATCCGGAGGAGGCCGTCGCCCATGCCGCCAAGATCCTGAAGGATCAACTCTCCATCTTCATCACGTTTGAAGAAGGGGAAGAGGAGGAGATGACGGTTCCGGAGCATCAGGGAGACATGGATAAGTTGAATGACAACCTCTTCCGGAGCGTGGATGAATTGGAGCTTTCCGTCCGGTCGGCCAATTGTTTGAAACATGCCGACATCCGGCTCATTGGAGATCTCGTCCAGAAGACGGAGGCGGAGATTCTCGCCACCAAAAACTTTGGCCGGAAATCCCTCAACGAGATCAAAGAAATCCTGACGGAGATGGGGCTCGGCCTGGGGATGAGATTGGACAGCTGGCCCCACAAAAAGGCCGAAGTGGAAGAAGAGACGGAATCAGAAGCAACGGGATAGGAGAAAAGGATGAGGCATCGAGTTGCAGGTAGAAAATTAAGTCGGCATACGAAGCACCGGGAGCTGATGTTCAGGAACATGCTCGTCTCGCTGCTTCAGCATGAGCGCGTCAGGACCACCCTTGCCAAAGGCAAAGAACTTCGGGTGTGGGCTGATAAGATCATCACTCTCGCAAAAAAAAATACCCTCCATGCCCGGAGGCAGGCATTCGCCCGCCTTCGTAATGAAACCCTGGTGAAGAAACTCTTTGAAGAGATCGCCCCGAAGATGAAGGACCGGGAAGGCGGATACACCCGGATCTATAAAATGGGATGGCGCCAGGGAGACGCGGCTCCCCTCTCCCTCGTGGAACTGGTCACCTATGCCCACGCGGAAGAGAAGAAAAAGACGACCATGGAGAAGGCGAAAGAAGTCCTTGGAAAGGTGACGCCCAAGAAAAAGGAAAAGAAAACCGAGGGAAAAGAAAAAGAGAAAAAAGCGAAGCAAGAGGAAAAGGGGGCGGCCAAGGAAAAGAAAGAGAAACCGAAGAAAAAAGCCAAAGAAGAAGAATGAAAACCAGAGGCCCGTCGCCCCAAAAGCAACGGGCCTTTTTTATTACTGTTTTTATTCTTAAAACTTGACCGGTGCCGGTTTCTCCAAAAATGAGAATCGGAGACTGTGACGGGGCCAGCATCGCACCCATTTCCAATGCATGCTTCATGGCCGGGTGATCGCCTACGATGCCAAGTTGGATTCTTGCAGAGTCGATATCAACCTCCACCTCTTCAACGGGGGAAATGGATCCGATTTCGAACCTCACGGATGGGAACTCGCGAGAGGTCAAATTTACTTCACTAACAAGGGGACGATCTTTAGTTACAAACTGGGGTGGACGAACATGAAGGATCCGCGCCGGGATCTCCCCGGCTGCTGCCATGAGAACCCAGCAAGCATGCATTTGTGGGGTCCCCGAAGCCACAGCAATATAGAAATTAGAGCCCGAAAACTTGCTCAAAATCTGTTGAATATGACCCTTGAGGCCTTCAAATATTCTATTGTAATCCGTGGGATCGTCGAGGCTGATTTCCAAAATGTTAACTTCGGTATTACAATGCAGTTTAGAGATGGCTTTTTTTGTCTCTTGAGTGATTTTATGGGTGCTGGGTGTATCAAAAAGATAGATCAAGTCAAACGCATGAATAGAGAGAAGGGAGAGAATCGGACCAGGCTGCTCTTCTTGATCAATCAGTCCCTTGGAATAGGGATCGTGAAATCCAGTGAATGTGAGCAGAATGTCCATCGGTTATTCCCTGTTGTTGTGAATTAGAGAATCGACACCCGAGCCCTGTTTTTTATGTTTGCCCCACCCAATTAACCCCTGAAGTCGAATTATTTATACCCCAATTGAGTGAAAAAAACAGTTCTGCCCCCCCACAGTGGGGGAGGATTCAGGTGTGGGGGAAAGGTCCTCGACGTCCACCCCCATCCTTCCCTTCCCCCACCATAAGGGGGAAGGAGATGAGATAAGAAACAAACAGGTTAATACAGAGAACCATTATTGAACAAAATCGTTATTAGAAAGGGGACGTTCTTTTTCGCTCAATTGGGGTTATACCAAAAAAATAATATTATGGCAATTATCTTAAGACAATCATCAAACATCTCCTCTAAAAGAATGTCATTATGAAGAGGAGGCGATTAAGGTCAAGGCAAATAGTAAGTCTGAGAAAACCATTGCCCCAGGGATGTTGGGGCAGGCGGTGTAGTATGGCAGGTCGGATAGGGCCAGGATGTCTTCATCCGAGCCGATGGGTAATCCCTCGATCTTGCGGAACTCCGGGTCCTTTAATTTCTCTCGGAGCTTATCCAGAAAGTATTGCCGCCGCGCCTCATCATTCTCAAAGGTCATCCCCAGACATTCGACCGGCTTTTTTGCATTTGCCTCCAGTTCCTCCTGATAGGATTTCTCAAATAGATGGGACTGGCCGGAGGGGTCCCGGAATAATTCCTTAGTTTCTTTCCTTGTGCGTTGTTTTCGTGCCATGGGTTCCTACGCTAAACAAAGCAAGTGTCCTGTGTTCACTTGCTTTGTTTTACACACGGCTCTATACACATGTATTGAATTCATAACACACGTGTATAGATTAAACGCTTCGTGTATAGACATCAAGATAAAGTTTAGAGCATTTCCCTCGAGAAATGTCAGTCAAATGCTGAAATACATTTATTTGATACATTTCTTGGCTTAAATGTATCAATATACATTTCATGATACATTTTCCCTATTATGGTAGCGGTAACGAGCTGCCCGTCCACAGCCTTGCAATGGTGATTCAAATGTGCAATTCACATTATAAATCACATTTTTCGCCTTAAATGTGATTTTTAATGTGTTGGAAACATTTCCCTCACATTTTTTTGGGTTTTGTTGAGATGACATAGCGTGCGTTCCTGCCTCGCCCTGGTTTCTGAATGTTCGGGTTTTCAGCCATGAGTTCCTTCATTAAGCGAATTCCTTGGAAACGGTCCATTCTGGCTATTTGACGTATTTCGGCATTACTCAATCCGACCTCTCCGTGCTTGGACCTTTCCATCAACACGCTCAGCACCCGTGTCTTGGCCGCCTCCCAGTCGATGCGGCGGTCCCGCTCCGGATGACCGGGCACGGAGAGTTTCCGATGGAGGTCATGACGCAGGGTCCAATAAGTTCCACGACCGGTTCCTCCGCGCTCAATGTACCTGAATTCCGTTTCCATCAGGCTCAGAGTTTCCCGGGCATCGGGCTCGGTCAGTTGTCTAATCCGGGCAGCGGTTGCTGTATCGATCTCGGGGTGCCGCAGAAGGTGT
The DNA here is from genome assembly GCA_020059605.1 of Deltaproteobacteria bacterium. GTDB lineage: Bacteria > Desulfobacterota > BSN033 > BSN033 > UBA1163 > RBG-16-49-23. The sequence goes on along the minus strand of JAGVBT010000011.1, from coordinate 32,877 downwards.
TGAACGATAAGCAGGTGTTCGACGGATAGGATGTGTCCCCGGTTCGCTTCGTCCGCGACAAACATTCTGAACGGGACAGAAAGTTGGGAAGCAAAAAAAGAAATTTATGACAACCTTTAAGGCATTTTGTGTGCCAAAAAATCGATTTATATGTTACCGATCCCCATTTTGGGTTATTGGAATACCTGTTCTGAACAAAAACCGGTTAACAGGCCAATATTTAAGAAACTTTTCTGAAACAAAAATGAATTGTCTGTCGCTGATAGGCGAGGAGTGGGGCGAGGATGAGGTTTATTTAGACGATTCTTTGATTTCGTTCAGTGAGAAACTCAAAAGTAAAAAACCGAAGATGAATATGAGAGTTCACAGGAAACTTTATTCCTGGATCACTTCGATTGGGTTCCTGTTGCTTGAATCATTTCATCCAGGAGTTCGACGGCCCTCCGGGCAAAGGCGGGATCGCTGATGTGGACATCCATCTCCTCGATGGGGATATGGGGATGTAGGATTTTTCTAAACTCCTCTACGAAGACCTGGTTGGTCCCGGGGTCGAAGAAAGCCGTTCCGGGTTTGTCCGCCTCGGACCATCCCTGAAGGGGGATCAGCACATGGGTCGGCCCTTTGGATTTATTCAATTTCATTCCAATGATCTGAGCAAACTGTTTCATCTCCTCCGGTCCCAACCGAACGCAGAAACGAATATCGTGAGGGTGAACTTTTCTTCCTTTCAATTGTTCTGGCATGGGGTAATAGGGGCTGAAGACCGCATTATCCAGGCCACCCGGAACGACCAGATGGGGAATACCCATGCTTCCCGCAGTCTCAAGACGGGTGGGTCCAATGCCTCTGCAATAACCTCCGAACATCTCATCGGCGATTTCATGGGTGGTAAAATCCAGTACTCCATCGATGAGCCCCTGAGAGAGGAGTTCCTCCATGGCCATCCCACCACACCCATTGGCATGAAAAGCAATCATCTCATATCCTCTCTCCTGGAGGAGGGGCTCGGCGTTCAGGGCACAAACGGAATTGATCCCGTAGGCCGTCACGGCGACCATCGGCTTTCCCTTATGCAGGGTACTGCCTCTCTCCATCATCCCGCAGATGGCATGGGACGCCTGCCCAAGGAGATGGCGCATCAATTCATTCGATCCTAAAAGATCAGCCACGGAATGAAACATCACAATATCTTTGGTGCCCACGTATTCCCGGATATCTCGGGAAACGACGGTGGAGAGGACCATCTTGGGAATTCCGAAAGGGAGGGATCGCATGATATGGGTCACAATGGACGTGCCTGTGCCTCCTCCCAATCCAAAGACGCCATCTAATTTCCCTTTCCCATAAAGCCCTTTGGCCAGAAGCGCCCCACCCTCCTGGACAGCTTGAATCGCGGCAGAGCGGTCTTTCACCTTAGACCATTCCTCCGGGCGATATCCCGCAGCCCCGACCACTTCCTCTCGAGTGATGTCAGGAGGGGCGAGGGGTTTTTCCAAGGTCCCCACATCCATTAAAATGGGATGGACCCCTCGGGCCTGGACACAATCCTTGACATAGGCGGCCTCCCTTCCCTTGGTATCCAGGGTAGCAATGATGAGCAGTTGTTTTGGCATGTGTTCCCCTTCCGAAGGAAATGGTGAAATAGAAGGGATGACCGGTGAACCACCGGCAACGCCCTTAGGTTCAGGAAAATCCTGCAGACCCGGATGACCCGCAGGAAGAGGTCGATTCAGAACCCCTTGACGTTGAAAAACCGGAAAGGATTCTTTCGGGCTCCCATTCACCGCAATAGGGACAGGTCAAATGCTCCCCGCCTTCATCGACCTTCATAAACCTTTCGAAGACTTCTCCGCACTTTCGACAACGATACTCATAGATCGGCATGGTTTTCTCCTTTTTTAATAGCATAGTGCATGGCGCATAGAGCATAGAAAGATGGTAAGCACCAAATCCCAAGCACCAAAATTCAAACAAATCCCAATTACCTAAATCCAAAATCCTAAACAAAACCATTTCGGTAATTTGAAAATTGGAATTTGGAGCTTATTTGGGATTTGGAATTTGTCATTTGGAATCTGAGAGGACCTCATATCCTGCATCAACGATGGCCTTCTCGATCTGGTCTGAAGCCACTCCCCTACTATTATCAAACCGAACTTCTCCTTTGGCAAGGTCCACCTGAACATTCTGAATCCCCTCCAGCTGATTCAGCGCCTTTGTGATTGACATCACACAATGCTGACAGCTCATCCCTTTGATTTTTAAAATCGTGGCCACTTGACTTCCCTCCTTTCTTTCCTCGCCAGTCTCCCCGGTTGTCTCCTTGACCTCAGCCTCAACCTGAACTCCTTCCTTCACCCCCTCCTCTCCTCTTCCCTCTTCCTCAACTTTAACCTCGGCCTTATCCCCGACCCGATGCTTGACAAGCTCCTCATACCAGTGCGTGTGACGGTCCCGGATGTAATCCAGGTTCACTTCTCCCGTGAAAACGGACTTCACCAGTGGACGGTTAACCTTGAAGATTAACGCAGCCAGGTGGGCCAAGACACCTAAAAGAAAGAAGATCGTTGCAAATGTATGGGTCAAGGTCATCGAAGTAATCAAAGCCGGAGAGAGGTGGACACCGGGTAAATTTTTAAGGACCTTCACCACGCCTGTCAAAACCAGAATCAATCCCACCCCTCCCAGATAGGCATAGGCCAATCTCTGTTCCGGGAGGTACTTATGCGATTTTGGCTCTTGGCCAAACCCAAACATGGCCAAAATGGTCTTGATGGAGGCTTTCAGATCACCTTTTTTCGGCAGAAGACCCTGATGCCGAAGCCATCCATGATAAAAGGCATGGAAAACCATGACAGAGACAAAAACGATCCCTGCCAGGTAATGGATCTTCAAATTAATAAAGAAGTCTCCTGCCCATCCCAGGCCTGGGATCTGAGTCACCATGAACCTTTTATACATGGGAAGCTCGCCGAAACCCGAAAAGACCAGAAGGAGTCCGGAGATAGCCAGAACCCAGTGTTCTATGAGTTCAACGGGGCTATGGCGAATGATAATATTTTTATCCTCGATAATCCTCTCTTTCATTCCTTCTCCTTTTTCTTCCCTTCCCTCCTGTGATAGATGGCAAGACCGATGGCGCCCAGAGCGCTCAGGAGGGGGCCGATGAGAAATCCTTTTGCCCACCCGTTGACCTCCCGGAGCGGGTTCAGGACCTTACCCATGAGCAGATTCGATTTGGTCTCTTTCAATTTGGAATCGATCCTCTCAAAGGGGATGCGACTCACATAAAGGGTGGCGGTTCCGCCATTCTCTTCTTCCCCGTAGATGAAGCCTCCGATCTCCCTGGCCCTCTCATGAGCATTTTTTACCATCTCCTCTCTTCTTCCAAAGTGAAGAGGTTTCTTGCCTCCCAGCCTCTTTTCACAGGCCTCCACGCAGGCAGGAACCTGGCCTTTTTTGATGCGATCACGGCAGAGATCGCATTTGTACATCACACCGCCGCCGGCAGGTAAAGGTTGAAGTTTCAGATAGAGCCCCACGCCGCTCTGCCTCTGGGGGATATGCCACGGGCAGACCGCTTTGCACTTGGCCCCTCCCATACAGAGGTCGTGATTGATCACAACAGAACCGTCGCTGTACTTATTCAGAGCGCCGAAAGGACAGAGGTTGGCGCAGGGCGGGTTGTCGCAGTGCATACAACGCCTGGGAATGTGGAACTCTTCCCCGTCCACATCAACCTTCTGAATGGTCGTCCAGTTATAGGGGGTAAGCTGATTGACCACATCCCTCTTCTTCGACCAGTCGTCATGGCCCTTCTGCGGCCAGAGGTCCTTAATTGGTTCTTTGGGGTCGGGAAACTTCTTTTCATTCTCTTTCCGACACGCCTCCACACATTTGGGGATGGGTTCGTTTCCACATCCATCGCATTTGGTCAGGTCGATCAGGGTCGCATAGGTCCCGGATTTCGCCGAAGCCGTCTCAACCATTCCCGTAGTGCAGACTGCGCCAATGGCCGTCACCATGGCTCCTTTCTTCAGAAAACCCCTTCTTGTTAATCCCTTTTTCTCATTCATTAGGATTCTCCAGCATGTTTCTGGGATAATGTTTCTATTCCGCAACCCGAACTCCGCAATCCGCAATCGGACTACGCCCAATCCATATACCTTGCGATAACTTCTTTAAATTCCTGGAGCGATTCGCCCCGTTTCATCCCGGACTCCCTTTGGCTCTTCTCCAGGCAATCCTCCAAATGGGCCTGGAGAATGATCGTCCCGACCTTTTTGATGGCCGCGGTAGCCGCCGCACTCTGCATCAGGATGTCCTGGCAGGCCGCCTTCCCTTCCACCATCCTCTGGAGCCCCCGTATCTGCCCTTCGATCCTCTTCAGCCTTGCCAGAATCTCTTTTTGCTGTGTCGACCGTTCCATACCATACCCCCCTACCGTATAAGGACATTTTAACCAGCTTCTTTATATTTGTCAAGAACCTGCCCGCTGGACTGAAACATTTTGGGGGGACGGAGGCGGAGGTGCTTGCGATCGAAAAGATTAGTCAACGATTCAAAATAAGGGCACTTGTCTCTAACGATAGAAGCCTAACTTTTCAATAATATCAACAAGTTATTTTATTTAACCCTGTTTGGCATTGAAATTGCTGAAAATATCGTTAAAAAAAGCTCCAACTCACCGGGGCAACAAACGATGAGGAAATGATGAAATTATTATTCACAGCCATGGTAACTTTAACATTTGTTATGGGGTTAGGATTGGTCGGATTAACCTTCGTTTTTGGAAAGATGGCATTAGCCTACGGGAAAAACGGACCCCCGGTCTCTGAAAGACCCGCACATTACCCATAATCTTCTTTATTCAATCCTCCCTGATAAGAAAGCCATTATTTGCCTTACTATGACATTCTGTCATCCCTTCCACACCACCTGCTTGGAAAATTAATTTTTAAAATATTAATAATTTCAAAAAGATACATTTTTATCCCAAAAAATTGGCATAAATTATGCTGGAAATATATCGTCTTCTGTGAAGAAAGCCTTTCCCTTCGTGAGGGAGAGAGAATCGTGATGAGAGAGCAAAAAGGATTCACACTCATTGAATTGTTGATTGTGGTGGCCATTATCGGAATCCTCGCCGCCATCGCGATCCCAATGTATCGCTCGCATACAACCAAGGCAAGAATGACCGAAGTGGTCAATGCCATCGGCCATCTTGCAAAATCAGTGGGCCTTTATCAACAAGAGGCAGGAGCTGCTGTGTGGCCTAATTGCCCGGATATGGCAGCCATCCAGACAAGCCTGGGAGTTGGACTGAATAGTATGAGAATCAGCGATGCCAGAATAGATCAGGCAACCAGAACAATAGAGGCTACTCTTTGGGACATTGGTGCAGAGGTAGATGGCCGAACCCTGGTTCTCAGTGGCAATCAAAACGGTGACGGCTCCATTTCGTGGCAATGGGGTGGCACGGTCCCACCGGCTTACATGCCAAAAAGGTAAACTCTCCTCAGACTCTAAATCCTCCTGATTATGGTCCCGGGCCTCTCCTTACAAAGTTTTAATGCCCACACAAGCCGTCTTTAATCACCTCAATACTCTCAACCTCTTCCAAATGACTCACTACCTGGAATAGACCCCCTTAAACCTTTGCTCTGCAACAAATTCGGGGCCAAGTTAAAAAATTTGCTTGACATTTATTTGAATTTGTGTTTGAATTCAAATACAAATTAATAAAAATAAAATAGCTCTCATGATTGAAAAACTAAATATTGAAAGAAATTTACAGAATCGGGTGTATGAAATCATTAAGAATTATCTCATACGGCCCGATGTACCTCCCGGGACCCACCTGTATGAGGATAGACTTGCAAAGGAAATTGGTGTAAGTCGGACCCCGGTTAAAATGGCCCTAAACCTATTAGAAAAAGAAGGGATTGTTGTTATCCAACCCAATAAGGGAGCCTTTAAGGTTCATTTACAGTTCCGGGATGTTATAGAGATTTTAAAAATCAGAATGACCTTGGAATCACTATCTTTGGAAATGGGAAAAGAATTTTTTATAGATAACAACACTTTTCAAACTCTCCAGAAATCAATTCCAGATATTCATTCGATTGAATCTCCTGAAGGTGTGGCAAATTATCCAGAAATGGATCGACAATTCCACGAAAATTTAATAAGGTTATCTCATAGTCGATGGCTTCTCCGGATGATCAAAGATCTCGACCCCCTTTTCCAAATGTTTAGATTCCTTTGCTTGAAGAACATTGAAAGAATTAAACTATCCGTTGAAGAACATAAGAAGATATTAGAAGCCCTAATGACAGGAGATATTCCCCTTGGAAAAAACTTGATCCGTGCCCATTGGGAATCGGCGATTCAGGATTTGGGAAAAAAACATAGAGAAACGCCGGGACTATTTCTCTGATTCTCTCAATCTGATTGGAAGAAGATAGAATGTAGGTGTGACGTGTTCGATATCCTGATTAGAAGTGGGTTGGTGGTCGATGGGTCCGGGACGGCGGGGTTTCGGGCGGATGTGGCCATCGAGGGCGGGCGCATTGCCGAAGTGGGCCTCCTGCCGGGCGCTGAGGCGGCGACGGTCATGGACGCCACAGGCCTGGTGGTGACCCCCGGCTTCATCGACATGCATTCCCATGCGGACTTCTCGCTCCCTGTGTGGCCCTCGGCCGAGAGCCTCGTGCACCAGGGGATCACCACGGCCGTGGTGGGTCAGTGCGGCAACTCCCCGGCGCCCCTCCTGAAAGAAACCCGGGATCAGGTGATCCGACAGATGGACGCGTCCATGGGCCGAGCCGGAGAACCGTTGCCGTGGGAGCGCTGGACCAGCTTCAAGACATACCTTGAGGATCTCTCCAGAGTCGGCACCTCCCTGAACATCGTCCCCTTGGTGGGGCAGGGAACGGTGCGGGCCGGGGTCATGCGTTTTGGCCCCGGACCGGCAAACCCGGAGCAGCGTGCCCGAATGACCGCAGCGGTGGCCCAGGCCATGGAGGAGGGGGCCTTTGGCCTCAGCACCGGCCTGATCTATCCGCCAGGGTCTTTCACCCATGCCGAGGAGATCGCCGCCATCGCCCAACCCGTGGGAGATCGTGGAGGGATCTACTTCAGCCACATCCGGGGAGAGGCGGATACCCTCCTGACGGCCATCTCTGAAGCGATTCAAATCGGCAGGGAGTCGGGTGCCGCAGTGCAGATCAGCCACTTCAAGGTGGCAGGGCGCAAGAACTGGGACACGGTGGACCGGGCGTTGACCCTCATCGATGAGGCCAGGGCCGAGGGGTTGGACGTGACCGCCGACCTTTACCCGTACTTGGCTGGAAGCACGGCCCTCTCGGCCCTTCTCCCCCAATGGGCCCACGAGGGAGGGAAAGAGGCGGTCTCAAAGCGGTTGGCAGATCCCAGGGTTCGGGAACAGATGACCGTGTCCATGCAGTCGGAGGGGTTTGCTAAGGACATGGAGTGGGACCGGGTGCTCATCAGCTTTGCGCCGGGCAAGGCTGAATATCAAGGCCGCTACGTGGCGGAACTGGCCCAGGAGAAAGGGAAAACCCCGCACGAGTGGATCTTTGACGCGATCCTGGAAACCGGACTGCGCGCTACAATGGTCACCTTCATGATGTCCGAGGAGAATCGGCTGAGGGAACTTCGCCATCCGGCCATAATGATCGGCACCGACGGCATGGGCTACGCCGTGTCGGGTTCCATGTCACAAGGCCTCCCCCATCCCCGCAACTATGGGACCTTCCCCCGGATCCTGGGGCACTATGTCCGGGAGGAGAAGGTGATTTCCCTGGAGGAGGCGGTCTGGAAGATGACTGGCTTCCCGGCCCGAAAGCTGGGCCTCCGGGATCGCGGCCTGGTGAGAAAAGGGCGTTGGGCGGACCTGACGCTCTTCGATCCAACGCGTGTGGCCGACAAGGCCACGTACGTCTCGCCGCATCAGTACCCGGAAGGCATTCCCCACGTGCTGGTCCGGGGCGAGTTTGTGGTGCGCGATGGCGTCCACACGGGGGCGAGGCCGGGGGTGGTGCTCGCTCGCTGAGGCCGTTCGGGAATAAGACGTCAGCCCCGGCTCGGAACCTGAAGACCCCACTGACCCATTCGGGGGCTGCGAGACCACGGATGCGCGGAACCCGGCCACGGTCTTGAGGAGGAATTCGACTTGACTTGGGTGATCATTGTCCTGGGCGTTTTCTTTATGGCTGCGGGGGCACCCCTGGCTTATGTGGTCGGGGCATCGAGCGTCCTGGGATTTGTGGCCGTGGAGAAGACGCGCTTCCTCGCCGTCCTGCCCCAAAGGGTCTTCTCTCAAATTGATGTCTTTGCCCTCATGGCCATGTGTCTTTTCATCACCACCGGGGACATTATGAATCGAACCGGGGTCACCAAGGCCCTGGTGGATTTTGCCATGAGCCTCGTGGGTCGGCTTCGAGGCGGTTTGGGCTACGTGAACGTGCTAACCAGCGTGTTCTTCGCAGGCATCTCCGGCTCGGCCACCGCGGATGCAGCGGCCTTGAGCAACACCCTGGTCCCGGCCATGCTGCAGAAGGGATATCCCAGGTCGTACGCTGCGGCCTTAACCGTGGCGGGCGCCATGATCGGACCCATTATCCCTCCGAGCATCATTCTGATCTTCTACGGCGCCCTCATGCAGGTGTCCATCGGCGGGCTTCTGGCTGCAGGGATCCTACCTGGTTTTCTTCTTGGGGTGTCCCTCATGATCGCCAACTGGTTCTTCGCCCGCCGTCATCATCATCCCGGCGGAAGACACGAGACCATTCCGCCTTTCTTCCCCACGTTGTTCCGTGCGGTGCCCGCCCTGATGTTGCCTGTGATCATTGTTGGGGGGATCGTCGTAGGCGTGGTCACGCCCACTGAGGCGGCTGCTCTGGCCGTTGTGGCCTCCATCGCGGCAGGGATGTTTTACGGTGGATTGAATGTCCGGATCGTTGTCCTTAGTTTGAAGCGCACGGCCATTTTGAGCGGAAGCATCTTCATCATCATGGCTGCGGCGGCCTGCGCCGCGTGGATCGGTGCCCTGCAGGAATGGCCCCAAGCCCTGGCCTCCTTGGTGAATCGATTCGATCTTTCCGGGTTGGGCCTCCTTCTCGTGGTAAACCTGGTGTTTGTCATCGCGGGAACAATTATGGAGCCGCCCATGTGCTTGGCCCTTCTCGTGCCCCTGCTCGGGCCTCCGTGCGTGGCCCAGGGCGTGGATCCCATTCATTTGGGCATCGTGCTATGCCTCAACATGACCCTGGGGCTGGCGAGTCCTCCCGTGGGCGGGACGCTAGTGGTGGTTTCCGCCATCACAGGGGAGAATTTCTGGAGCTTGTGCGTTGCCGTGCTCCCGTTCCTCCTGGTGGAGACGATCGTTTTGCTGGTGCTGATCCTGGTTCCCGAGATCTCGCTGGTGATCCCGCGTTACTTTGGATTCTAAAGACCCCTCTTGGGAGGGGAAAAACTTGCGGAGGTGAGTTGTTATGAAAAGAATATTCGTTCTCTGTCTTGCCCTGTGTGGTGTGATGGCGCTGGCTGGGATCTGCCCGGCCGCAGAGGTCAAAATCGCCCTGGATTCGCCGCCTGATCTGGAGAAAAGCGGCACCTACGTCTGGGCCAAGGCTTTTGGGAACCACATGAAGGCCAACGGCATGGCCGTGAAGGAGTTCCCTCGGGACGCGCTGGGCGCGGAGGAGGAGAAGCTGGACCAGGTGACCCAGGGTCTCCTGGAGGTCAGCATGTCCGACCTGGCCAAAGCGGCCCAGCTGGAGCCAAGCATCTTCGGGTTTCATCTCCCGTACATGTTCGACTCCATAGAGCACATGGATCGGATGCTGCAGAAGACCGATCTCTTCATGAAGCTGAACGAGGGGATCACCAAGAAGGGCGTGCGGGTCCTGGCTCTGGTGGCCGCGGGCGGTTTCGGCGGGCTGGCCAACACAAAGAAGCCGATCAACACGCCGGAGAACCTCAAGGGGCTTCGGATTCGCGCCATGGACAAGAACCAGGCCCAATACATTCAGGCCTGGGGGGCAAGCACGGTCATCGTGCCCTGGGCCGAGATCTACAACGCACTCCAGACCGGGATCGCGGATGGGTACCTGAACCCGGCGGTCGTGCCCTTGCTCTTCAAGCACACGGAAGTTCTCAAGTACTACTCGGATCTTCGCTATTCAGCACCCCTCCGGGTGTCCATCTGCTCCGAGGATTGGTACCGAAAGCTCCCGGCCAACAAGAGAAAAGTCGTGGACGACGCTGCAGCAAAGGCCACTGCGGCCAACCGGGCGTGGCAGACACAGGTCGACAAGACCGGACTCGATGATCTCGAGAAGGCAGGCATAAAAGTGACTCGGAACACGCCCGAGCAGAGAGCCCAGTTTGCAAAACTCGCCCGAACGGTATACGAGAAGATCGTGGGTCGTGAGGTCGCTGAAGCCTTCGTCAAGGCCTCGGATGCGAATCGGTAGGAGGAGGATGTGAGGAGGATCTTCTCTCGCAGCAGCGACTATCTCGACTTGGGCTGTCAGTGGGCGGCCACCGGCTTTTTCGCCGCACTGCTGATTCTTGTCATCTTCCAGGTGGCGACCAGGTACATTCTCCACAACGCCCCGGTGTGGACCGAGGAACTAGCCCGATACTGCATGGTGTGGGGTGGTCTCTTAGGTGCCACCGTGGCGTTCAAGGAGGGCTCAGATCCGTGCTTGGTGCCGCCTCCCACACAGGGGAGCCGCGTCTGGATCTATGCGGCCCAGCTCTTGCGTACGATGGCTACTGTGGCCTTTCTGGGTCCCATCCTCTACCACAGTGACAAGTTCCTCCTTAGGACCTGGCAACGAACCACCGAAGCCCTGGGGATTCCCACGGCGTTTGTGACGGTGGCGGTGCCCCTTGCAATAGCGGTGATCTTCTTCCACATACTGGCGCGGATGTGCGGGAACCCCCGCCCCTGCAAGGTGAAATCGGAGAACGCCATGGACACGTCAGTGTGACGTGTTCGTCTGAGAGCACGCAGACCCCCTGAGATGCTCAGTTGTAGCGCGTGGCGAAACGCCAAAAGTGGCGCATGAGGTTGTCACCGGCACTTGAATCTGTACGAAAAGAGAGGAGTTTATGACGAAGACCCAGTTTGAACCGGTCCTGGATCCCAGGGGAACGCAGAAAAGGCATGTGATCGAATTGGCCCCGCGCCCTTCCCTGGAGACGCTCCGCAAGGGCCCCGTGCTTTTCTACGATAACACCAAGCTAGGCTTCTGCAATTACATGGAAGTCTTCAGAAGGATCAAGGAGAACCTTGTCGGGAACGGGATCACTAACTTCGTGGACGTCCGCGAGACGGTCCGGGGCAAGGACACCCAAGACCTCAAAGGGCTTGCCGGGAAACTGGCAAGCTATGGACCCGTGGCAGCCGTTCTGGCCCTGGGCGACATGGGGACGAGCCCGGCCACGGCTATCCTGGCGATCGCCTTGGAAGAGTCAGGAGTCCCCACCCTGTACATCACGGCCCCTCCAGGAACGGAACTGGTGAAGGCCGTGGCCTTTTACCGCGCCGGACGGCTTTGCACCTCCTCCATCGACATGTACCAGGGGAGCAGTGTAGAGGAGATCCGCAACACCGTGGATCAGCAGATAGGTGGCATTCTGGAGGCCCTGACACTGCCCCCCGATCGGATTGGGGAGAGGGCGGCCGTGGGTTTCGATCTGGATGCCGCGCCCCCCGCTGAGGATGGGTTCCTCAAGGAGGTGCACGGGATCACGCTGGACCCAACGGATCTCCTACAGCCGGCAGCGGGCATTGAGGAGATCACGGATCTGTTCAACGAACTTCACTTGGGGGATGGGTTTCCCGTCGTCCCCCCCACGATGACCCGCCTGGAAAGAATGACGGCCTACTGCCCCTGGGCTCTGGACAAAATCTTGGCCGAGGAGATTGGGCCCAGCGGGAGAGACATCACCGTTCGCGACGTCGCCGTGGCCGCGGTTATGGCCGGGTGCAAGCCCAAGGCCATGCCCATCCTCGTGGCCGCCTTCGCGGCTATGGCCGACAAGCGATACAACTTCCTCCAATCGGTGACCACCTCTCACCCGGGTGGGAACCTGGTGCTGGTCTCCGGCCCTCTGGCCCGGGAGATCGGCCTTCACGGACAGGCCGGGTGTCTCGGTCCCGGTTTTCCGGCCAACGCGACCATTGGAAGGGCGGTGAACCTGGTCATCATCAATGCCTGCCGTTCAGTCCCGGGATTTTCGGATTTGGCCTGCATCTCATCCCAGGCAGAGCTGACGTACTGCTTTGGCGAAGATCCAACCATCACGCCGTGGCAGACCATTAACGCTGAACGTTATGAGGAGAGCACAACCACCGTGTATGTGCTCAAGGCCGAACCCCCTCACGACATCATCGACTTCCTCAGTATGACGGCGGGAGATCTCCTGGACGGGCTCGTGGACTGCGCCACTACCCTGGGCTCCAACAACGCCTTTATGCCGGGGCCTCTGGTCTTCGTCATGACCAGGGATCACGCCTGGCTCCTCAACCGGGACGGGTGGGATAAGGAGAGGATCAGGGAACACATCCATACCCACGCCTTTCACCAGGTCCCCATGTTGAGGGGTCGAGGCCTGGTCCCGGTGCGGCCGGCCAGCTTCGCCCAACGCCATCCCATGCCTGTCACCCGATCGCCCAGAGACGTGGAGATTGTCGTGGCCGGGGGCCGCGGGGGGCACTCGGCCGTTATCCTCCCTTGGGCGCTGCACAGCGAGGCTGTCGTTCTCCCTGTGCTGCTTCCGGACGGGAGGGTAGCGAGGGACATGGATGAATTCGCGAGGCGCTGATTCTCGCTGATCAACGTCACCACGCTGTGCGGGCAAGAATTCAGAAAGAGTTTGACCAAGGAATAAAGGGTTGGGAGAACTTCGTCGACTTTGCGGGATGGGAAGGGATCGTTTTGGCTTTCTGTAAAAGGCAGAAAGAGCTTGAAGGGAAATCGATTAGAGAAATAGCCGATGAAAAAAGACAAGACCCGGCCGAAACCGTTTTTGATCTCCTCGTGGAAGAAAAAGGAGAGGTGATCATAGTCGTCCATGCCATGTCTGAAGATGATGTAAGGACAGTAATGAAGCATCCCTTGGTCATGATCGGAACAGACGGGATTCCAATTTCGGGGAAACCCCATCCTCGCGCCTATGGGACTTATCCAAGAATTTTAGGAAAATATGTGAGAGAAGAAAAAATTTTATCCCTTGAGGAAGCCATTAGAAAGATGACAGGCCTGCCCGCACAAAAACTGGGTCTTAAAGGTAGAGGGATCATCGAAGAGGGAAAGATAGCCGATCTCATCATTTTCAATCCCTCACTATCCGAGAAAAATCGACCTATCTCAACCCTCATGAGAAGCCTGAAGGGATTGAGTATGTATTGATTGGTGGATCCATCGTTGTTGAGAGGACAAGGCTTCTGGATTCACAAAAGGGGCAGGTCATAAGGAAAGGATTGGAAAAATGAAACCGACGATTGCTGTTCTCGGTGGTGGAAATGGAGCCCATGCGGTTGCCGCTGATCTCACCTTTGCAGGATATGAAGTGAACATGTTCGAGTTTCCTCAGTTCAAATCAAACCTTCAAAAAGTCCTGGAAACCAGAGAAATCGTGAAAGAAGGTGTGAGTCCTACCGGAGTAGCCAAACTCCATCTGGCCACGACAGATATTTCAGAAGCGATCAAAGGCGTTTCTATCATTTTGGTAATCATGCCTGCTTTTGGACAAAGACCCGTAGCGATGGCCATAGCTCCTTATCTGGAGGACGGGCAGATCATTGCTCTTTTCCCGGGGTCAGGGGGGACCCTTGAGATTCACCGGTTTTTACAGGAGAAAGGAATAAGAAAAGAGATTACTCTTTGCGAAGGGGTGACTCTCCCCTATGGTGCAAGAATGATGGAGCCAGGAAAAGTAAGGGTCTTCACCGAAGCTGTCCTCCTGCCCACGGGGGTCTTTCCTGCATCAAGGACAGACGGGGTGATCTCTCAGCTAAAAACCCTTTATAAAACCATCCGGCCGGCCAAAGATGTTCTGGAGGCGGCAATCAATAACCCTAACCCCATCGTTCACCCCGTCGCAACCCTCCTCAGCGCCACCCGGATTGAATACTCCAAAGGGGATTTTTACCTCTATGTGGAAGGAATGACTCCTTCTGTGGCCAGAGTTTTTGAAGCTTTAACAAGGGAGAAGATTGCCATCTGTGATGCCATGGGATGGAAGCTTTATCATTGGAACAACCTGGACCCGAGAGGATATCCTTTGGGGAATACCGTTGAGGAATGCAACAGGAAGATCCTCAACACAAGCATGGATAGTGCTTTCGGAAAGGATAGCATCCAGGCCGGGATGAACATGAAAGGACCGGAGAATATGAGGGACCGATTCATTACAGAAGATGTCCCTCATGGAATGGTTCTTGTTTCAAGTTTAGGAGATATGCTTTACATTCCAACCCCTATCCACGATTCCGTTATAGAACTATGCTCCACGATTAATGGAGAAAATTATTGGGAGACCGGAAGGACCGTCGAAAAGTTGGGGATAAAGGGGTTGGATGTGAATAACCTTAAAAAATTCCTCACCGAAGGAAAGATATAAACGGATCTTGGAAAAATGCTCGGCAGTTTTTGCAAAACCTCTGAGTTGCGATCAAATTTCTTGACATTTATTTATTTCTATGTATAACTATAGAAACATAGAAACCAGCAGGAGGTGCGATTATGCGGTCTATTATTTCAAAGTGGGTTGGGATGGTTGTGATTGCAGCAGTGGTTGTTTTTTTAAGCGTCTCTTTGGGATCCGCCCAGGAGATTAAGGGGCCCATCAAGATTATCGTGCCCTATCCAGCCGGTGGCGGCTCCGATGTGTTGGCCCGTCTGATCGCAGACAAGTTGAAGGATTCCCTGAGCCAGACGGTTATTGTGGAGAACAAACCAGGCGCCGGGGGCAGGATCGGCACCGAATATGCCAAGGGTCAGCCGGCAGATGGGAGTTCAATGCTTTTTGTAAATCCTGCTCTTTTTGTCGTGAGTCCTATGGTCTATTCTAAGCTTTCTTACGACCCCGACAAGGATTTTAATCCCTTATCCCAAATCAATACCTATGAGTTCGTTCTCTCTGTTCCAGGGTCTTCTTCTATCAAGGATGTAAAAGGCCTGATGGAGTGGATGAAGAAAAATCCGAAGCAGGCCAACTACGGCTCTCCTGCAGCCGGTAGCCTTCCTCATTTCTTCGGTCTGATGATCAGCAAGTATGCAGGGGTCGAGATGGTCCATGCTCCATACAGTGGCTCCGCCCCCCTTGTCACCGCACTGATCGGGGCGCAGATTCCCATGGCAGTGGATGTATTCGATACCCATATCCAACATCATCCGGATAAAATACGAATCCTGGCCACAGCAGGCGCCTCCCGTAAGCACCCTGACATCCCAACTTTTAAAGAATTAGGATATAAGGACATTGAGGGTGTGGGTTGGAATGGTATTGTGGTTCCGTCCAAGACACCCAAACCGGTCATTGACAAACTGAATCAGGCGGTTGTCAAAGCCATCAAAATGCCTGATGTAACACAGAAGATCCAGCAGATGGGATCTGATGTGACCGGCACGACCGCAGAGGAGTTTGGTAATATCCTCAAGCATGATCGTGAAAAATGGGGACCCATCATCAAGGCCTCAGGATTCAAGGCGGATTGATCTCATCACACAAAGCATAAGGACTTTGATGCACATCAGAAGAACGAAGGATTTCAAGGCCGGTCTGATATTCATATTTTTTGGTATTGCATCCGCGGTTTTTTCTGCAGGTTACCAGATTGGAACATCTGCAAAGATGGGACCTGGATATTTTCCTTTTGCCCTTGGCGGGGTGCTCACAGTGTTAGGCCTCGTGGTTTCACTGGGGAGCCTCTCCAGGGGAGAGGGGACGAGGAAGGCACGATCCTTTCGAGTAAAACCGGTGGTTCTCGTGCTTTCCTCCGTTGTCCTTTTCGGGCTGCTCCTTCGGCCGTTTGGCCTCGTCTTTTCTACAGTGATTCTCATCATTGTATCAAGCATGGCGAGTGACGAATTCAAAAAGAAGGAAGCCATCCTGAATGCCTTTGTATTGCTCGCCATCGTTCTGATCGTCTTTGTCTACTTCCTCAAATTCCAGATACCCTTGTTACCATCCCTTCTGGTCGGACGAATTTGAGCTCATACGGTAAGAGAAAACATGGAACTTGTTTCCAACTTGGCCCTTGGTTTTCAAACAGCGATTTCTCCATTGAATCTCTTTTACTGTTTCCTTGGAGTGTTAATTGGAACGCTCATTGGCGTGCTGCCGGGGATTGGGCCTGTCCAGACCATCGCCATCCTGCTTCCTGCAACCTTTGCTTTACCTCCTGTGACAGCTTTGATTATGCTCGCTGGGATCTACTACGGGGCTCAATATGGTGGGTCCACTACATCCATTTTAGTGAATGTACCAGGAGAGGCCTCTTCGGTCGTGACCTGCATGGATGGCTATCAGATGGCCCTCCAGGGGCGAGCCGGCGCGGCCCTCACGATCGCGGCGCTCGGCTCTTTTTTTGCGGGTTGCTTCGCCACACTCCTCCTTGCCGTTTTAGCCATCCCTTTGTCGGAACTTGCTTTCAAATTCGGACCGGCGGAGTACTTCTCGTTGATGGTCTTTGGATTGATCGGTTCTATTGTGTTTGCATCGGGGTCAGTGATTAAAGCCGTGGGAATGGTCGTGCTTGGCCTGATTCTTGGGATGGTTGGGACGGATATTACAAGCGGCACACAGCGCTTCTCTTTCGGCATCCCCGAGCTGGCAGACGGGCTTGGATTTGTCCCTCTTGCCATGGGCCTTTTTGGAATATCCGAAATCATCAAGAGCCTTGAACGAAGGGAAAAGCGTGAGGTTCTCAAAAGTAAAATAATGGGGTTTTGGATGTCCAAAAAGGAGATCAAGGCGGCTGCACCTGCTGTGGTTCGTGGAACTCTCACCGGATCCCTGTTGGGAATTCTGCCAGGCGGAGGTGTCATCCTGGCTTCGTTTATTTCCTACATGCTGGAAAAGAAGATCTCCCGGGATCCTCAGAGCTTCGGCAAAGGCAACATTCGCGGTGTTGCCTCTCCGGAGTCGGCAAATAACGCGGCTTCACAAACCTGCTTCGTACCTCTGCTCACGCTCGGCATACCGTCCAATGTCATCTTAGCAATGATGGCCGGCGCCATGATCATCCATGGCATTCAACCAGGACCCCGTGTCATCAGCAGCAACCCCTCACTCTTCTGGGGCGTGATTGTTTCCATGTGGGTGGGAAACCTCATGTTGGTGATTTTGAATTTGCCATTGATCGGAATATGGGTGAAACTCCTCTCTGTTCCCTACCGTCTCCTCTACCCTGCCATTCTGCTTTTTTGCTGTATTGGCATCTACAGCGTTAACAATAATACTTTTGACATCGGGTTAACAGCGCTCTTCGGGCTTCTGGGTTACACTTTCGCAAAACTTGAATGTGAGCCGGCACCTTTGATCCTGGGATTTGTTTTAGGACCAATGATGGAAGAGAACTTGCGACGGGGAATGCTGCTCTCGAGAGGTGACCCTTCTATCTTTTTCACCCGTCCTTTGTCTCTCGCCTTCCTGCTCATGGCCCTGGCTATGTTAATCGTCATTGCCCTCCCAGCCATCCGCCGGAAACGGGAGGATGCCTTTCGCGAGGAAGGGGAGAAAAGCTGAAACGGAGATCACAATGGCGCAACGGAAGAAATTACCTCTCTATCTCCAAATCGAATCAATTCTCAAATCGAAAATTCTCACAGGTGAATTGAGGGAAGGTGACCGTTTGCCTCCGGAGAATGAACTCTCGAGACAATTTGGGGTGAGTCCGTTAACCGTCCGGCAAGCCCTCTCCTTTCTGGTGGCAGAAGGATTACTGGATCGGAGACCCGGAATAGGGACGATGGTAAAAAAGAGCCCTAATGAGAAGATTACCCTAAGCCTCTCGGGAAAAATTGATGAGCTTCTCTCACTCGGTTTGGAGACTGAAACAAGGGTTCTCCGTTCCGAAGTGATTCAGGGATTTGACAAGCCTGTCCGCTATCTTAAGTTGAATCTGACAGACCCGATCTGTTTTGTCGAAAAAGTGAGATATTGGAAAACGATCCCTATGATGGTGGTCGAAGAATATGCACCTCAATCGTTGATCGGGTCGTTTTTTAGGAAAAATAAATCAACGGAATCTTTGTATTCCATTCTGACTCAGAAAAAAGGAGTGATACTGAAAGAAGCGATTCAGACCATCGAGTCTTCCACGGCAGATCAGCGAATCGCCTCTCTGCTTCAAATTGAAATGGGTTCTCCGCTGTTTTACATGGAACGGACTTTTTTCGAAGAATCCGGTCTTCCCATCCTCTTCCAAATCACCTATACCCGTGCGGAGCATTTCAAATTTTCAGTCCATCTGGGCCGGGAGAAAAAAGAGAAAGAGATGAAATGGGTGGTCTATTGAGGAATAAAATCACCCCATCAAGGAAGGAGTAGAATATTATGGTCGAAATTGTTGGGCCAGGGTGCCAAAGGGGAATTCCTGGCAATGTGGAGATGCCTTTAGCCGTGGAACGTTTAGCAAACGGGAATACCCTCATCGCCGACGCTGGAGATGAAGCAGGGTCGGGAAGTGAAATCATCGAAGTAGACTCTGTTGGAAGTATAGTTTGGACTTTCAATGAAGGTCTCCGCTTTGCCCACAGCGGTCGCCGATTGAAAAATGGAAATACATTGATCACAGATACAACCAATAACCGGCTGATCGAAGTCGCTCCAGACAAAAGGATTGTAATGAGTTCAGAGGAATGGGATGGAGGCACAGGCAAACTTTCAGACAGCTCCCATCTTCATTATCCCAATGAAGCCTTTGAACTCGAGGACGGAACTTTTTTGGTCACGGATCGGAACAATGACCGCTGTATCCAGGTGGACCGTAAGGGTCATATAAGCTGGGCTTTTGAAAAGGAGCTTCACCATCCTCACAATGGCAATCCTCTTTCCAATGGTAATATTTTGATCGCAGATTCAGATGGAAACCGAATTGTTGAACTTAATAAGAAGAAGGAGATCGTTTGGTCATACGGAGATGGGAAGACGGAAACTCTCTGGTGGCCCAGAGGTGCGATTCGGTTAGAGAACGGAAATACAATTATCACCGACAGTAAAAATCACAGGATCATTGAAGTCTCTTCATCAGGAAAAGTCCTCTGGAAATTTCAGACCGAACATGTGGATAAATTTTATATTACTCATGTTACGAAAGATGGCACTTTTTTGATTGCCTGTACGGATGGACACCACCAGGTGATCGAGGTGGACCGGACCGGAAATATCGTATGGCTTTTCCGGAATTATCGAAGACCCGCTCCCATTTATGCCCGTTTAAATAATGGATTCTTCAAAGAAAAGGGAGAAGATGGAATGCCAAAGCATTGGGTGCTTGCGACGCGGCTCTCCGAAGGAGGAGGAAAGCTTATCTGGGATAACAGTAACAAACCTTCTCCTTGCCCCGGATTGGAATATGACAGACCAGGTGGTCTCTTCCTCCAACAGAATATCGCCGTTAAAACAGCGGCAACCTATCGGGTGGGGGCTGAGATCAAGCCAGTCGATGTCAAGGGAACAGCTTGCCTTCACATCGATTTTTATGACCACCTCGGAGGAAGCCTTTATCGCGATATCACTGAAATGCCATCGGGTGAATACTTTACCGGGACGAATGATTGGACCCATGATTCATTTGAATTCAAGGTTCCTCCTAAAGCCACTTTTGCCCAACTGCGACTTGCAATCAACCACAGTGGCAAGGTCTTCATAAAAAATATCATGATGAACCCCCTGTAGTATTTAACCCAATACAACCTATTGAGGAGGAAAAAGGATGACGTCTGACAGAGTGATTAGTGAGAAGAGAAAGAGACAATGTGCTAAATTAGTAGAGATTTCCAAGGATATCGTTCGGAAGGCCTTTGATAAATTTATGCTCGAAGAGTTGGGCATTACCTGGACCGGAGGAAAAGACAGCGGTCTAACGCTTTGGATCATTCGACAGGTCTGCCAGGAAAAAGGGATACCCCTTCCCAAGACCATGATCATCGGCGAGGGAGATGAATTTGAGGAGATCGAACAATTCGTCGAAAGCATGAAGAAGGAGTGGAGCGTGCCACTGGAGGTCTGCCGAAACGAGGATGTCTTAAAAGCAGCGGACTTCCGGTTAAATGCTATAGTAAGAGTTAAGCACTTAAATGAAAGAAACCGTGAAGAGCTTAAGCGCATCGGTTTTGAAGAGGATGAATTTCCCTTTGAGGCAGAATCCTATGTGGGGAACCATCTGATGAAGACCGTTGTCTTCAATCAGTTTCTCGATCGAAACAGGATCAAAGGAATTTTTCAGGGATTGAGGTGGGATGAACATCCGGCTCGATTTGACGATCCCTATTTTGATTATAAGGAAGAGGGTCATTTGATGCCGGAGCATACCCGCATTCGCCCGATTCTCCATTTTACGGAGAAAGACCTCTGGGATACTTACGCTGCTTTCAAGATTCCGTATTGCCCTCTTTATGAACGGGGATACCGGTCCTTAGGAGCCAAGACAACCAGCCTCATCTCCATGGAAGGGGTTCCTGCCTGGAAACAGGATCTGGAGAATACCGAAGAGCGCGCCGGCAGACGTCAGGATAAAGAAAAAGCCATGGAGCGGATGCGTCAACTCGGGTACATGTAACCCATAAGAAAAGGACAAATGGGAAATGCGCTCCAGCGGTCAATTGAATGGACGATAGAAACATGTCTGACCTGATCTTACCTCATGGGGGTAAACTTAAGCCTTTACTCCTTAAGGGTGAAGCATTGAGAGAGTCAAAGGAGAAGGCGAAGACACTTCCCAAAATTCGGATGACCACCCGGGAGAGGGATGATCTGATCATGATGGGAATCGGAGCCTTCAGCCCTCTTGAGGGGTTCATGGGTAAGGCTGATTGGAAAGGGGTTTGTGATGAGATGAGGATGCTCGATGGAACCTTCTGGCCAATCCCTATCACCCTCTCGGCGTCTGAAGAGATCACCAAATCCCTGAAGGAAGATCAGGAAGTTGCCCTAGTCGATAGTGAAAACGACGAACTCATGGGCATGATGGTGGTTCAAGAAAAATATAAGATCGATAAGGCTCATGAGTGCAATCAGGTCTTTAAAACGGATGACCTTCGTCATCCCGGGGTGGTCAAGGTGATGGCACAGGGAGAAGTCAACCTCGCCGGTTCGGTGAAGGTACTGAGCGAAGGGGAATATCCAAAAAGGTTTGATGATATCTATGCCACTCCGGAAGAGACCCGAAGACTCTTTCAAGAGAAAGGATGGAAGACGATCACCGCCTTGCAGCTTCGGAACCCGATGCATCGGTCTCACGAGTATCTTGCTAAAATTGCTTTGGAGATTTATGGTGGTCTTTTCATACATCAGCTTATTGGAAACCTGAAGGAGGGTGATATTCCAGCAGACATCAGGGTAAAATGTGTGGAGGTTCTTGTAGACAATTATTTCCCCAAAGACCGTGTGATCCAGAAGGGTTATCCTCTGGAGATGCGCTACGCCGGTCCTCGGGAGGCATTACTCCATGCCATATTCCGTCAGAATTACGGCGCCACTCACTTAATTGTAGGACGGGATCACGCGGGTGTTGGTAATTATTATGGCCCCTTTGAGGCCCAGGAGATCTTTGATGAGATTCCTTCGGATGCTCTCAAGATTAAACCTTTGAAGATTGACTGGACATTCTATTGCTATAAGTGTAAAGGGATGGCTTCCTATAAGACCTGCCCTCATCCTGACGATAACCACCTTCTCTTGAGTGGAACATTATTACGTAAGAAACTCATTGAGGGAGACTCTATCCCTGAAGAGTTCAGTCGACCTGAAGTTCTCAAGATCCTGACCGATTATTACCGAAGCCTCTGAGAAAATATGGAGAATGTTTTTCTGCCCGCCCTGACATTGATCGGCTTTATAGGTGGGTTCCTTTCCGGACTGCTCGGGTTGGGAGGGGGGGTGGTCATGCTCCCTCTTCTCACCTTTATCGGAGGGGTTCCTCTCAAGCTTGCCACGGGAACGGACCTGGTCCATGTGTTTATCGCTTCAGCAACGGGCATGTTTTTTCATTATCGAAATGGGATTGTCGATTTAAAAGCGGGCGTTTTATTAGGAATAGCAGGAATTGTAGGGGGATTTGCGGGATCTCTCCTGTCTGTTCAATTATCTGCGCACAACCTGCAGTCTATTTACCTTTTGGTGGTTGCCCTGGCCATTACGATTCTATTGATTCCATTGAAATCAGAGAACAAAGACTACAAAATGGGAAATTTCAATAAGACTCTCGGGGTTACTATTGGTATTGGGGTTGGCTCTTTGACAGGCCTTTTGGGTATGGGAGGGGGATTTATTATTATTCCCCTATCGATTTACCTTCTTGAGATTCCACTTCGAGTAACAATCGGAACTTCCCTGTTGTTTATATTGATTTCATCTATGGGAACTATCGGAGCAAAATTCAAGGTAGGACAAATTCATCTCCCGATTACCCTTTTCGTTATTTCAGGCTCGGTCATCGGGGCCCTTTTAGGTGCTCATATTAGCAGAAAAATCCACATCAAATACCTGCGTCTAATCCTCATCTCTGTTTTAGGTCTGATCTTTATCACAGTTGGATTTAAAACCTTCTTCAAGTGATTTCACATTCACTTTTTTCTCAAAACCGGTTCCGAATAGTAAGCCGTGACCATTTCGTTGCTCTTGTCGGTGTCGGTCTGGATGCCGATCGCCAGGACCGGCGGAGGTTCTGTTCCAAAAGCCGATTTAAAATCTTTATGGATGTTGCGTCTGACATAGACCCACGGCCCTGCCCTTCCTTCGCCTGACTCCACCACGATGACCTTACAATTCCTCTCGCCGGGATGGTCAAAAAAATGTCCCTTCGGCAGGTGGGTTGCCCAGATATATTCGATTTTAAACCCTGCAGGCTCACCCTTTCCAATCCTTTTAAAAGGGCCTTCTTTTCCGAAGACGACCATCACCCTGGCCGCCGCATCGAACCGGTCTTTCCTTGTCTCGATGGCAGAGCGGACCACATTCGATATCTTCCAACCCCACGCAAGAACAGGAAGGTTTCTCTCCTTCTCCCCCGCGGCTTTAAAGAGAGAAGAACGACCTCCCACGCTCTCCGCCTTGATGATCCCTTTGCCAGCCTTTGAGTAACGGGTAGGTGCAACCGGGAAATATTTTACCTCCCACCAGCCCTTCACCGGTGATTTAGGCTCTTCGGGTTTTTCCTGAGGGGAACCAAAGAAAGGGATTTGAGCGAAAATCAAAAAAAGGCTCAACGGGATCCATAGGAATTTCATCATATCACTTTATACCATATTATGAAAAGTTATGAAAATATTTTGACAGATCCGTTTCTCTCGCATATAATCGGCTCATCCATCATAGAAAGAAAAGATGACTGATCCTTACTCTGTTTTAAAAGGAAAAAAGTAAAAGTTACTAAGAAGGCCCCATGAAACAGACCATAAAGATAACCGCATTATGCATCTTTATTTTAATGTTTCTCTCCAGTAACGAGGCGGCGTCAGGGACGATTGATTTCCGGGAGCTGGAAGGGGAGATTTTAATAGAATTGAACCTGGCCCGGACGACCCCACGATTTTATGTATCCTTTCTCCAAGAGCTTGAAAAGTTTTTTTACGGCAAAGAACTCAGGCGGCCGGGTGAGATCCCTCTTTCAACGAAAGAAGGACAAACAGCTCTGAACGAGGCAATTCGTTTTATGAAAAAAGCAACTCCCGTTCCAAAGCTAAGATGGTCAGAAGGGATGGCCCGGGGAGCCCGTGATCATGTCGAGGCTCAGGGAAACACCGGCACTGTCGGGCACGGTTCCGCCGAACGAGACGGCCTTAGGGAACGCATCCGTCTTTACGGGGCCTGGGAGAAAATCGTTGGAGAGAATATTGTCTACGGGCACACCCGCGCACGTGACGTTATCATCTCATTGATCATTGACGATGGCGTCCCCCATCGAGGCCACCGGCAAAATATCTTTAATCCAAATTTTCTTGTCGCAGGAGTTGCTTGCGGTCCCCATCCGGTTTATCACTCCATGTGCGTCATGATCTTTGCGGGAGGGTACCGTGAAAAGAAGCAATAGAGGATCCTTTGCAATCCATCCATCTGTTCATCGATTGCGTTGATGGGAATCCTATGTTCCATATTTCTTCGCCGACGCATGGAAGATGGAGGCCCGGATCCTGGAAAAAAATTGAAAAAAAGGGAGTAACCTGTTAATATGTCTCCTGATAAACCGACCAAATTTCAAAGGGATGAAGACTGTTCTTTCTTCTTTCCGGAGCGGTTGATGTCCTGACCCAGGATGGCGGAGAACTCATTGCCTGTTTTAAGGAGGAACCGATTTGAAGCCTCTTTTAATGATCCTGATCCTTCTATGCGGACTTTTTTCTCCAGGCTTCGCCAATGATTCACGTGACCTCCCGTCCCACTATCAGCCCCTTTTTGAACGGCTCGTCAAAGATGGTCTGGACAAGGATTTTTTATATCCGTTGTTCCTCGATACTCGTACAGAACCAATTCAGAACCGGATGAACATCTCCCTGTTAACCAGGGAAATCCCTGAAATCTATACCAAGTTCCTGACGTTCGAATCGATTCTCCTCGCAAAGAGTTTCCTTCGCCAGAATCTCAGCATCCTGAAGGAGATGGAGAGAAGGTTTGATGTGGACATGGAGGTGGCTGTCGCCATTCTCCTGGTGGAATCGCGTTTCGGTGAAAATATCGGAAAACACCGGGTCATTCCCACACTGGCCAGCATGGCCATCATGGATTCTGCGGAAAATCTCCTGAGAAATTACTCCACGATCCGGGAGACAAGCCCTGAAGTCCCTTTTAGTTGGGTCGAACATCTGGCCACGCGAAGGGCAAGCTGGGCCTATAAGGAATTAAGGTTTTTCCTTGAGATGGTCCGGTCCGAGGACATGGATCCACTCGAAATCTACGGGTCCATCGCCGGTGCGCTGGGCATGCCCCAGTTCATCCCCTCGAGTTATATGGCCTACGCCATGAACCGGAATAGCTTTAAGGAGTGGCTTTACGATCCGGAGGCTGCCATCTTCAGCATTGGGAATTATTTAAAACTGCATGGATGGAAGAAAGGTCTTTCGCTGTCTCACCAGAAGAAAGTCCTCTGGCATTACAACCGCAGCGAACCCTACGGGGAGACCATTCTTCGGGTGGCCGAGAAAATCAGGACAAAGAGATAACCTACAGGAGAGAGAGGATCCCCATTTTCAAGACGAGAGGAGGAGAATTCATGGAAATGAAAGGAAGTCAGACCGAAAAGAACCTGTTGGCCGCTTTCGCGGGGGAATCGCAGGCCCGCAATCGCTACACCTATTTTGCCAGCGCCGCCCGCAAGGAGGGTTATGAACAGATATCTGCCCTCTTCCTCGAGACAGCGGACAATGAAAAGGAACATGCCAAGCTTTTCTTCAATCTCCTCAAGGGAGGGGAAGTCGAGATCACCGCTTCCTATCCTGCGGGACCCGCCGAAGACACCGCTGCCAATTTGAAGGCGGCTGCGGACGGAGAAAATCTGGAATGGACCTCTCTTTACCAGAATTTCGCCGAGATCGCTCAAAAGGAGGAGTTTGCGGAAGTCTCAACAACTTTTTCAGAAGTTGCAAAAGTGGAAAAATTCCACGAAGAAAGATACCGGAGTCTTTTAAAGAATGTGAAGGAAGGCAAGGCCTTTAAAAAGGAAGTTCCGTTGAAATGGCACTGCCGCAACTGCGGTTATGTCTTCGAGGGAAGGGAAGTCCCTGAAACATGTCCCGTCTGCAAACACCCCCGTGCCCACTTCGAAGTCCTGGCAGAAAATTATTAATGGCACGCTCCTAACATAATTTCCCTCCCCCTTCTTATTTGCCCCATTAGAAGCCAAAGCCCCGCTTCAGAGCAGCGGGGCTTTGGCTTCATGTCCGAACGATTTCACATACCTTGAAGGTTGGGCGGGGGTTAGGAGTAACCTTCTGGTTTATTGGGCACAGGTCTTCGGACCTGTTATTTTCAATCTGTTTTTTATTGAAGGACGAAGGGGCCCCCTCTCTTCTTAAGAGGGAGCCCGAAATAGACTTCAACAGGATGCCTTGCATTTGCATGTGGTGGAAAACTTCTTGGCGATCTTTTTGATGGTCATCCCTTTCACCTCCTCTCAACCCTTTGTCTATAAAATAGCACAGAGATAAGCTACAAGGCAAGCATTTTTTTCTGATTGGTCAATAAGGAAAGGAGCTCCCCTGCTTCCTCTCTTCATTTATTGACAGTCCGGCTTTGCCTTGGGTATGATTCACCCATGTTCATGACGATTGCCTTCATTGTTGGCATCATGCTCTCTCCGAGGTCCTTTACGCTTGCGGGGAATCTTGTTGGACACCTGGGGAGCACTTTCCTCGGGTTGATCCTTTTGAGCATGCTCGCCCATTTCCTGACCGTCCTCGCGTATCGTGAAATGGTTGGGAGCTCGCCTAAGGTCCGGAGGGAGGTGGATTTTCTAAAGGAAGGTTTTGGGACAGGCCCAACTCTGTTACTAATTCTGGGGCCAAGAATCCTCTTTACCCTCACGGCCTCCGTCAGTATTTTAGCCATCGCCGGGTATGTTTTCAACGAGGTCTTCCTTTATTGGTTCCCCAATCTCGGTTTCTCCTTCCTTCTTCTTGGAGTCCTCTGTCTCGTCAATTGCTTTGGAATGAGGATCACGGGAAAGGTACAGGTTCTACTCGTTCTCCTTAGCCTTGTCGGCCTTCTCTCTCTTATTCTATCGGGCTTGCTCACAGATGGGGGCCCTCTTCCCGAACAATCGTCCGACCCTCTGCCAGAGGTGGAGTTCCTTGTTAGGGGAGGGACAAGCCTTCTCCTCTTTATCGGTTTTGATCTCGCCTATTCTTTCCGCCGGCTCCATGGAGGGGCTGATGGATCCCCCATCCAAACCATGGTTTGCGGTCTACTGATCGTGTCCGTTGTCTTCTTCTGCTGGGGGTGGGTATCTATGAAATTTGTCCCTCTGGATCGGCTCTCCGAAACAACCGTTCCGCACATGGTGACGGCCAGGGCCGTGTTGGGGCAACCTGGCCGCATCATCATGGGAATCGTCCTCCTGGCCGCTTCTGCCAGTTCGGTCAATGGGCTTCTGGTCGGAACCTCCAATCTGATTTCCGAAACGGCTAATCGAGATCTCCTCCCCCCTATCTTCAAAAGGCCGTTTGATCGGGTGGAGTTATCGTGTGTCTATCTCATCGCGGGAATCGCCGCCCTGCTCTATCTGGGAATGACAGGGAAACCTGTCCTCGAATCGTTGATCCGGGCAGGGATCTACCTCTGGTTGCTTTACTATGTTGCCGTGCACCTTGCTGTTTTTCTCAGAAGAAAATCCGACCATCTCCATCGAATGGCTTCAGCTCTGGGATTCATTTTCTTTCTGATAGCATTTTTCCTGCAAGTTGGTTACCATTTTTATAGGTGAAAGGAGGGAAATATATGAAGAGAAAAATTCATTGCTTCATGTCAGCAACGATATGTTGGCTTGTATTGAGTGCATTTCTGACAATCGCTTTCGCCGCAGATTCTCCCAGGATCACCAAGGAAGAACTTCAGGCAATGTTGGGCAATCCCGATCTGATCATCATCGATGATCGAGCCGGTGCGGATTGGACTGCAAGCGAGTTCAAGATCAAGGGTGCGATCAGGGAAGATCCGGCCAATGTAGAAGCCTGGATGGACAAGTATCCCAGGGACAAGACATTGGTCTTCTACTGTGCCTGACCCAATGAAGGAACCAGTGCCCGTGTGGCACGGAAATTCATGGAGAAAGGGTATACCAAGGTCTACGCTCTGAAAGGGGGCTGGCACGAGTGGTTCAGGGCCAAATTCCCGGTGGAACCGAAATGACGGATGACCGCGGCTGCCCGTAAGAAAGACCCAATCTTTAAATCACCGTTTCACTACCGGAGGGGTGGGGTGGACTGGTTTTCGTCCAACCCCCAGTTTTTTTCTTTCTTAGGGTTTCTTTTCAAGTTTTCGAATCTCGGTCAGAATTTCCTCGTTTTTTGGGAAACCCGCCTGGACCAAACGGATCACACCTTGTTTGTCGATCAGGAAAGTAATCCGTCCCTTTCCATACAGACCTGCCAGCTTCCGGTCGCTGTCGGAGATCAGGGGAAACTTGAGGCCGAGTTCTGCACTGAATCGTCTGTGGGTCTCGAGATCATCCGCGCTTACGCCCAGGACCTGGGCGCTCAGGCTTTCGAATTTCAGGAGATCATCCTGGAAAGCCTGCATTTCGTTTGTTCAGCCAGGAGTGAAGTCTTTGATGTAGAAAGCAAGAACGACATGCTTCTTCCCCTGAAAATCCGAGAGCCTCATGGTTCCCTGCGTGGAGGGAGCCTCAAACGAAGGGGCCTTGTCTCCGATGGCCAGACCAATTGCCTGCGACGGAAGGAAAGCGATGGGAATTAAAACGAGGAGCAAGGTTAAGGTTTTCATAGGTTCCTCCTTTACCCCGTTAGAAAGTTGATAACTTTCTAACGGGGTTTATTCCATGCTATGATATAATCCTAAAATCTGCAATCTTTTTGTGTAAAAATCGAAGGCCGGAAAGAGGAATGCGAACGGTCGGCTTTGAGCTTTTATAGGAAGCAATCTTTCCATAAGGAGAAGCCATGAAGGACAATTTGTTGATGAAACTCAAGGAGGATGTTTCTATCGTTCTCTGCGGGGAGGCAGGACAGGGAATTCAGACGGTCGAGCACATTCTCATGCAAACGTTGAAGCTTTCCGGGTATCATGTCTTTTCTTCGGAGGAATACATGTCCCGTATACGGGGAGGCAGCAATTCGACGCTGGTTCGTGTATCCTCGAAGAGAGTTTCGGCGCCCGTGGACCGGATTGATTTATTGATCCCATTCAGCCCGGGCGCCATCCGTCATGTTCGCAAAAGAATTTCACCGGAGACGGTCCTCCTGGGAGAGAAGAAAATCTACGAAAATGAATACCGGGGGGAGAGAGCCATCGATATCCCCCTGTCTCAAATCGCCTCGGAGGTGGGAGGCTCCATCTATTCAAATACCGTCGGCGTGGGTTTGCTCGCCGGGCTTCTTGGGGTGGATAGGGACGTTCTCGATCAATACCTCAGCCATCATTTTGCCGGAAAGGATGAGACCATCATCCAGAAGAATCTCGAGGCGGCAAGAAGAGGCTATGAGGTGAGCGAAGAATTGTTAAAAAATGGTAAAGTGCAGATCGATCTTAAAAGGCAAGACGGCATAAAAAATGAGATTCTGATCGATGGTGCGGAGGCCCTGGCCATGGGCGCAATCGCCGGAGGGTGCAATTTCCTTTCCTTTTATCCCATGTCTCCTTCGACCGCGGTCGCCGTACTGCTCACAGAGCATTCGAAGGAATTTGGCACCATTGTCGAACAGGCGGAAGACGAGATCAGTGCCATGAACATGGTAATCGGGGCCTGGTATGCCGGGGCGAGAGGTTTGGCCTCCACCTCCGGAGGGGGCTTTGCCCTCATGGTGGAGGGACTCAGTCTGGCCGGAATGATCGAATCTCCATTGGTGGTTCACATTGGGCAGCGGCCGGGGCCGGCAACAGGACTGCCGACGAGAACGGAACAGGGAGACCTCCTTTTTGCCCTCTGCTCGGGGCACGGAGAATTTCCAAGGATCATCTTTGCTCCCGGGACGATCGAGGACTGTTTTTATCTCGCTCAGAAGGCATTTAATCTCGCGGATCAATATCAGGTTCCCGTTTTTATCCTGACGGACCAGTCCATTCTGGAGTCCCACTATAACCTTCCTTCTCTTGATCCGGCACGAATCCCTTTTGAGAAGCATTTTGTCGAAACGAAGCAGGGTTACAAACGTTATCAGCTAACCAATGCCGGGATCTCTCCCCGGGGGATTCCGGGTTTCGGGAAGGGACTCGTGGTGCTCGACAGCGATGAGCACGACGAGGAGGGCCATATTACGGAAGATCTCGACCTGAGGACCGCGATGGTCCATAAGCGGCTCAAAAAGCTCGATCTCCTGATGAAAGATGCCATTGTTCCTGAGCTCATCGGGCCCGAAGAATATGAGATATTGATCATCGGATGGGGATCCACATATCATATCATTAAGGAAGCCCTTAAAAGATTGGGGAGACAGGACACGGCTTTTCTCCATTTCAAACAGGTTTATCCTTTACATCCAGATACCGTTAACTATTTACAGAAACCGAAGAGAAGGGTGATCATCGAGAACAATGGAACCGGCCAGCTTGGCCGGCTCATCCGGATGCAGACAGGATTCGGTATGGACCGGAAAATCCTGAAATACAATGGCTTGTCTTTTTCTGTCGAGGAACTGGAAGCTCAGTTGAAGTCCGTTTTGGATTAGGAGGCGAACGAGATGGATACGAACTTATTTGACATGGGAGAGATCGATATCGCCTGGTGCCCGGGATGCGGCAATTTTGCTATTCTCAATGCCCTGAAGCAGGCGCTATCGGAACTCGAGATCAGACCCGAAAACCTTGTTGTTGTTTCCGGGATTGGTCAGGCGGCCAAAGCCCCGCATTATTACCGGTGCCATCTCTTCAACGGATTGCACGGACGATCCTTGCCTGTGGCGGCGGCCATCAAAGCAGCCAACCCCGGATTGACCGTCATCGATGAAAGCGGGGACGGCTGCATGTATGGCGAGGGAGGGAATCACTTCATCCATGCCATCCGGAGAAATCCGGATGTCACCAACATCGTTCACAACAACATGGTCTATGGATTGACCAAGGGACAGGCCTCACCCACAAGCCTCCAGGGGTTCAAGACCCTCGTGCAACGGGAAGGCGTTTTTCATGAACCGTTTAACCCTCTCGCCATTGCGATCACTCTGGGAGCCTCCTTCGTGGCAAGGGCCTTTGCGGGCGACGTCGATCAGACGAAAGACATCATTAAACAAGCGATCTCCCATAAAGGATATGCGCTGGTGGACATTCTTCAACCCTGCGTGACCTACAACAAACTGAATACCTACGCGTGGTTTAAAGAAAAGACCTATTATCTCGACACCTCCCATGATCCCCGCGACCGATTCGAAGCCCTGAGAAGGTCATGGGAGGAGGAAAAACTCCCCCTCGGCATCTTCTACCTTCATCCAAGGCCCACGTTTGAAGAAAAAATGAGCGTTTACAAGGAAAGCAGCGATCCTCTCTACAAGAGAAGTCCGGATTTTAAAAAACTTTCCGAATGGATCGATTCAAAAAGAGGGATCTGAGGCCTCACCGATCTTCTGACCTCTATCTATCGATGGATGAATTCATCATACATCTTCTGGACTTTTGCCCTTGTGACATAGGGCCGGTGAGATCGGAAACCTCCTCCGAAGCGATGAGGGATATGCATCATTTCATGGATTAATACTTTGGTCTGATCTTCATGGCTCAGTTTATCAAACCTTTCGGACAGAATCTCGATGATATAATGGGGCTTTTGCTTAAGAGCCACCTGCATGATGCGTGGCAGTCCGTGACATCGGGCGATCACCCTTCGGCTCCCTGACCCCCTGCTCCTCAAACAGATAACTCGGCTCTCATCGATGTGAGTCATCTTCAATTTATGGATGATCTCTTTCACCCTCAGATCAATATCTTCCGCTAGAACATACTGAATCATGATCAGAAGAATAATCCAATCTCGGTCTCCATGCAACCCAACGACGAAAATGAATTATTTAAAAAGTGACTTAAGATTGGAGAATGAAGAATGAGCGACTATCACATCAATATTTTTTATAGCGAAGAAGATGGCGGTTACATCGCTGATATTCCCGACCTGGATTCCTGCTCCGCTTTCGGTGAAACCCTTGAATTAGCTCTTGAGGAGGTGAAAAAAGCCAAAAAGGCGTGGATTGAAGCGGCCCATCAATCGGGTAAACCGGTACCATCTCCACGTTATCGGCCAGTAATCTACCAGGTCGTCCGCTGAAAACCCTTCTCATCCCTTCAGAAAAAGAGATAGAATGGGATGTCGAAAAGATCGGTGATATCAGAGACGCCATCCAACATTGGCTTGTCGATAAATACAAAATCGTTGATGCATTGGGGTTTTATCCTTGATGGAAATTGAAAGCTAATTGAAGAAGGTTAAGGAGGTTAGGAAGAAAATAGTTTATTACGATTGCCTGACACCCATCATTTTCATGGAAGAGCACCATCCTAAAAAAGCATTGCTCGTCTGTAATGAGCGCACTCGGCGAATACACGAAAGTATCCATATTCTTCCATGGCGCGACTTTCTATCCATGCTGTGGGAAGGAACCATCATCCAATGATGCCCTGTTCAAGAATGTAAGTATTTAAGAGAACCTCTAATAGTTCCAAATTCGTCTCTCCCACCCCGTATCCCGTGATCGGGTCTAATCGACAAGTACCGGATAAACTCCGGGGGAGTCCAGTCATATCAGCCCCTCAGAGGCGGGACTGGATTCTCTTTCTCAATCATGGCATTGCGGTTGATGGAGTTTAAAGGGCTATGTTATTGTTACTAATCAGTCCATAATTGTATAGACACCAAGACTGAACCCCAGCCGTTCGTGCTGAGCTTGTCGAAGCATGAATGGCTGCGGAACGCACCCTTCGACAGGCTCAGGTCGCTTCGACTCGCAACCGAGG
>JAGVBT010000096.1 GCA_020059605.1 Deltaproteobacteria bacterium | reverse complement strand
CGATACGGGCCTCGTTACCGTAACCGAAAGACCTTGTTTATTTCCCCTAAGGACATTTTTATGACGAGATTAGTGCTGGTGTTGATCTTTTTCCTCCTTCCGGGAGGGTTTTCCGGATATTCAGTCGGGTTTGCCCAGGAGGCTTCTCATGGGAAGAGTTTGACCCTCGATGAATGCATTCGGGAGGCCCTGAAGAACCGGCCCGAATTGGAAATATCGAACCTGGACATCGTCCAGGCGGAACATCTCATTCATGAAGCCGCATCCCATTACTATCCGAATCTTTCCGTGACCGCCGGCTATACCCGGTTCAATAAGCCCTACACGTTTGAAGTGGAAGTGGACGTCTCGGAGATAGCCAGAAAGGTCAATATCCCGTTGAGCGTCTATGGCCTCGAGATCCCATCTTTCCTCCAGCAGGAATTTGCAGTCGGAAGAAGAAACTGGTATGCCGCGACAGTCGATTTGAACCAGCCTCTTTACACTTTTGGACGGATTGAAGAGGGGGTGCGGCAGGCCAGGATCGGCCATTCCATTGCTCTCAATCAGAAAGAGAAGAAGAGGGCGGAAGTCATCCACGAGGT
The DNA here is from genome assembly GCA_020059605.1 of Deltaproteobacteria bacterium. GTDB lineage: Bacteria > Desulfobacterota > BSN033 > BSN033 > UBA1163 > RBG-16-49-23. The sequence continues at coordinate 3,561 of JAGVBT010000096.1, read as the reverse complement.
GAAGAAGAGTTTTTTCCAGTATCTTTTTGCCAGGGAAATTCACGGCCTTATCAAAGAGGGAGAGGTACAGGCGGGCGTCATCGCCCGGATGGTTAAGATCGCCTATGAGACCTTTATTCCCGAAAAAGAAGAGAAGGGAACGACCCGGCTTGACTATCTGAAGGCAAGGAGCTTCCATTCGGAGGTCAAGGCCAGGTTAAGCGAGGCAGGGAAAAACCTCCACCTGGCTGAATTGGCCCTGAAGATGGCAATGGGAGTGAATTCGGAGAATCGCCTGAAGGTGGAGGAGGTGAGCCTCGACTCGATCCCCCTCGACCCCATGAATTGGGAGGAGTTGAAAAAAGGCGCTCTTGAACGAAACCCCGATCTGAAGAATTTGGACCTTGGAATACAGTTTTACGATTCCAAGCGCAAGGCGGCCAGAAAAGAATATTTTCCGACAGTGGGCCTCCAGGCACAGTATGTGGGGCCGGAGGACCGGTTCGGGATCAAAAATTTCTGGTATGCCGGCATCGGAATCCACCTTCCTATTTTCAACGGTTTCCAAACAAAGGCCAGGGTAGGGCAGGCAGAGGCCGCCTTTCACAAGGTTAAGGGCCAGAAGATGGTTGTGGAATCCGCGATGAGCGTTCAGATCGACCATCTCCAGGCCACTTTGACGGAATTAAAAGAGAGGATCCGGATCCTCCGGACGGGGGTTGATGAGGCAAGGGAAAGAATGCAGTTGGCGGCGGACGGTTATGCGGCCGGCATCACCGAATACGACGATCTGCTTCTCTCCCAAAAGGGCGAGCTGGAAATGAAAACGGCCTGCCTCCAGAGCCTTTTTCTCTCAAGAATCGTAAAGTCGGAGATCGAATTTATCTCGGGGATCCAATGAAAATCAAACTCCCCTTTTTTTGCCTGACTGTGCTTTGCCACCTTTTCTTTCACGCGGGGGAAAACATCTCCATCGCCCAATCGGTCCCCACCTATACGGCGGGGGTGATGACACGATCCTATGACGAGAAAAGGGCCAAGGCCCTGGAGAAGTTCGAAGAGATCATCAGCAAATATATCGAAGAGAGGGGAGGGATCAGGGTAAGGCTGAAGGCCCTGACCTACCCCGATCTGGCCAGGGCCATTAAGAAGGGGGATGTTGACTTTGTGTGGGGATACGGGCTGGTCGTCTCGATGGAACTCGGACAGAAATTTCCCGTTGTCCCCATTGTCTGCCCGACCCTTGGCGAAGACCGGCGAAGTCTTTTCAAGCGGATGGCCGTCTCCACGAAGGATTTCGCCCAGACGATGAACGATTTCAAGGGCGCCCAGGGGAGCCGGCTCACCTATATCGGAGATGAGCAGTGGAGTTTCGATCTTTTAACGTTCAAGGTTTGGGCCGCCGAGAAATTCGGGGTGAAGGATGTCGCCCGCCTTTTCAACCTCAAGGGAAGGGAACCCGCGGAAGGTTTCTTCATTCCGGGGGTCAAACGGGGGGCCATCTATTCCCTCTTCATCAATGAAGCCGACCTGGCCATCGTCCACGAATTCGAATACATTACCCAGGAGAAGCTTACGCCCCATGCGGTCCGGGAGCGGACCGAGATTGTGACGAAGATCAATTCGGCGGAAAACTTTATCGAAGCGCCTGTCTTCGTCCGGAGAGGGGTGAACAGAAGAGACGTGGATCAATTGGTCAGGGTACTGATAGAAATGCCCAACGATCCCGAGGGCAAACAGATCCTCCTTTCTTCAAAAATCAGCGGGTTTATGAAGGTGGCCGATCAGGATTACCAGCCCGTCAGGGACCTGATCGCCAGGCGGGACGGGTTAGGGATTAAATGATCAGCGCTTTTCTTCCATTCCGAAAGTCGGTCGTTTTTAAAATCACGTTCGTCATCGTCCTTCTGGTCATCTCTTTTACGATGATCAATGCTTACCTGATCAACCGCCAATTTCAGCAGGTCAGTCTCGGCAAGAAAAAGGACCAGGTCTCCCTCGCCCGGATTACCTCCACCAACCTGTCCGACATGGCCTACGACGCCGATTTCTCCCGGATGATGGATGTGCTCAACAACCTGAAGGAAGAAGGCGGGGAGCATAAACTGGTCTACGGGGTGGTAATGGACAACAAGGGATATGCCTATGCCCACACCAATGACCGGTCCCTGGGGACCTATTTGAAGGATTCGCACACAGGAAATCTTCTGAAAAACTTGGATCGCCTGGAGGGAGAGAAAATTTTCATCCAGGAATTTAAGAATGAACCGGAAAAAGCTCCCATCCGCGAGATCGCCGTTCCCGTCTCGATGGGAGGGCATATCTATATCCACATCCTTCGTCTCGGGTTTTCGATGAAGGCCATCGAAGATCTAAAGAGGCAGATCTGGGCGCAGACGATCTCCATCGGGTTGATCAGCGGATTTCTCATCCTGCTCCTCTACGGATTCCTGAGAAAATCCGTGCTTCAGCCGATCACGGAGCTGACAAGAAATGCAAAGGATATCCAGGAGGACCGGACGGACACGATCTCGCCCATAGAGAGCGGAGACGAAATCGAGGCCCTTTCGAAGGCCTTCGGCTCCATGCTCGAAGACCTCAAGCAGAAGCAACGCCTCCTGCTCCAGTCCCATAAGGAACTGGCGGAGACCAGGCTGCTCTCCGCGGTAGGCGAAGGGGCCTTCAGCATTGCCCATCAGCTCGGGAATCTTTTAAATCCCGTGGAGACATGGGTTAAAAATATTGAGATTCATAAGGATGCGAAGGAGAATTTCGGAAAGATCTACCGTCAGCTCGGGCTCGCCAAGGAGTATATCCTGAGGGCGAAAAATATCGATCCCGGGACGCCTCGGTTCGAGCCCTACAGCATTGCCCACCTGCTCGATCTCTCCCTGGAACGGAATCCCCCTCCACCGGGGGTAAAGGTTTTTTTTAAGAAGGATTCCCCGGTGAAAGAAGTCAAGGTTGACCCCTCGCTGATAGAAGAGGTTTTTTCGAATATTATCGTCAATGCCTACCAGGCGATGGGAGAGGTAAAGGGAGGAGAGGCGAAAGGAAGCTTGTCGATCGAACTCAGGGAGGAGAACGGCCATATCCTCATCTCTTTTACGGACGAGGGCCCGGGGATCAAGGCTCCGTTAGGGACGAAGACGCCGATCGAGAGCATCTACGATCTTTTTCGCACGACCAAGAAGGATGGAACCGGGTTCGGCCTTTTCAGGGCCCACAGGGTGATCAAGGCCCACCACGGGTCGATCTATGCGGAGAACCGGCCGTCCCAGGGAGCCACATTTACAATCAAGCTACCTATCGGTTAAGAAAGGTTTCGTTTAACGGTTAGGGTAACGATGCCCGTATCGTCAATAAAAGGTTACGGTTGTCGACTTTTAGATCTTTTTACGTAACCGATGAACGTAATAACCGGGGTCTTTCGGTTAGGGTAACGAGGCCCCTGCCTTCGCCGGAACACTTCGTGCAGGCAGGCGTATCGGTTACAAAAGGTTACGTCTATCGTGTTTAATTTTTTTAACCGTAACCGTTACCGAATTACGAAACTGGCATCGTAGCCGTAACCTTTACCTT
>JAGVBT010000126.1 GCA_020059605.1 Deltaproteobacteria bacterium | reverse complement strand
TTCGATACGTGTGTGCCCTTACGCCTGAAGGTTCGCCTCGAACCCTTTCCGAACGATTCACCCATGTCCGTTTAACTCAATTTTTTGCAATGTTAAGGTAAAGTTTACATCTTATCGAGATATCGCTTTTCTTCTGATGTTAGAACTCCTACTCCCCAACATGTTTACCTCTTTCGAACCGTTGCTAATTCAACATCAGGGTTGAGCGTCTGAGCATTTTCTTAAAAGAACGACTTGACATAGATCAGAAGAGTTGGTTATATTGTTTCTTAATCAGGAACCATTCCGATTTATCCATGATGACCAAAGAATCGATGATCAGCCAGATGCGAAAGAAGGGGTTGAAGGTAACCCCTCAACGATTGGCCATCATTGACGTGCTGATCGAACAGGGGGATTCCCATCCCGGTGCGAGCCTTATCTATAAGAAGGCAAAAAAGAAAAAGAAGAGTTTGAGCCTGTCAACCACCTATGCCGCGCTTAACGAGTTCTCCCGCCACGGCATCATCAAAACGCTTCAGTTTGATAGAGTGGAAGACCGCTACGAAGGAAACCTTGAGGAGCATGTCAATCTGATTTGCGAAAGATGCAAGAAGATACTGGATTACAGAGTTCCTATCATGGTTGATCAGAGGAAGATTGCAAAGCAAACAGGTTTCTCGGTCACGGACACCAGGCTGGAGTATTACGGATATTGCAGGGATTGCAGAAAAAACAAAGCGGGCAAAAAAGTCTTGTGACGAAGGATGGGGGACGTGGGGTAACCTTAACGTCGCGCGGTTCAAGAATTCAGACAACGAAAGGAGGTAAATATTATGAGTGAAGAAAGCAAGAGCCCGGTTACGGGCAGGACAAGGAAACCCATCTCTGGCGGTGGCACATCGAATCGGGACTGGTGGCCGAACCAGTTGAACCTCAAGATTCTGCACCAGCACTCTGCCAAAAGCAATCCGATGGGAGAGGGATTCAACTACCGTGAAGAATTCAAAAAACTCGACCTGGAGGCCGTGAAGAAAGACCTCTATGCGCTGATGACCGACTCGCAGGACTGGTGGCCGGCCGACTGGGGTCACTACGGACCGCTCTTCATCCGGATGGCCTGGCACAGCGCAGGCACCTACCGCATGGGTGACGGCCGCGGGGGCGCGGGGTCCGGCTCTCAACGCTTAGCGCCCCTCAATAGCTGGCCCGACAATGTGCTTCTGGACAAGGCGCGCCGTCTGCTCTGGCCAATCAAGCAGAAATACGGCAGGAAAATCTCCTGGGCCGATCTCATGATCCTCGCCGGCAACTGCGCCATCGAGTCAATGGGGTTGAAGACCTTCGGCTTCGGTGGCGGGCGCGAGGACATCTGGGAACCGGAAGAGGACATTTACTGGGGCTCCGAGGACGAGTGGCTGGGTGACAATCGCTACTCCGGCAACCGGGAACTCGAAAACCCGCTTGCCGCCGTTCAGATGGGCCTGATCTACGTGAACCCGGAAGGGCCGAACGGCAATCCTGATCCGGTCGCCTCCGGCCGTGACGTTCGAGAGACCTTTGCGCGAATGGCCATGAACGACGAAGAGACCGTCGCGCTCGTCGTCGGCGGTCACACCTTCGGTAAGGCCCATGGCGCCGGCCCTGCGACCCATGTGGGTCCGCCGCCTGAGGCCGCCCCCATCGAGGAACAGGGTCTCGGCTGGAAGAGCAGCTTCGGCAGCGGCCAAGGCGGCGATGCGATCGGCAGTGGCATCGAGGGCGCCTGGAAGCCGAACCCGACCAAATGGGACATGGGCTATCTGAAGGTGCTGTTCAAATACGAGTGGGAACTGGTCAAGAGCCCGGCTGGTGCCCATCAATGGCTGGCCAAGGATGTGGCTGAAGAGGACATGGTGGTTGACGCGCACGACCCGTCGAAGAAGCGCCGGCCGATGATGACCACGGCGGACCTCTCCCTTCGCTTCGACCCGATCTACGAACCGATCGCGCGGAACTACCAGCAGAATCCCGAGAAGCTCGCGGACGCCTTCGCCAGGGCGTGGTTCAAGCTCACTCACCGCGACATGGGCCCCCGCTCGCGCTATCTCGGTCCGGAGGTCCCGGCGGAGGAACTGATCTGGCAGGACCCGGTACCCGCAGTCGACCATAAGCTGATCGATGCGAAGGACATCGCCTCCCTCAAGACCAAGATCCTAACTTCCGGTCTATCCGTCTCGGATCTGGTTTCGACCGCCTGGGCGTCGGCCTCCACGTTCCGCGGTTCCGACAAGCGTGGTGGTGCGAACGGCGCACGCATTCGCCTGGCGCCGCAGAAGGACTGGGAAGTCAACCAGCCAACCCGGCTGGCGAAGGTGCTCAAGACCCTGGAGGGCATTCAGAAGGCATTCAACAAATCCCAGTCTGACGGCAAGAAGGTTTCGCTGGCTGACCTGATCGTTCTGGGCGGGTGCGCCGGTGTCGAGCAAGCAGCGAAGAATGCCGGTCACAATGTTACCGTTCCCTTTACGCCCGGCCTTACGGATGCGTTGCAGGAGCAGACCGATGCGGCCTCTTTTAGCGTGCTCGAACCGAAAGCAGACGCGTTCCTTAATTACCTTAAAACCAAATACGCGGTATCGGCCGAGGAGCTGCTGGTCGATCGTGCGCAACTGCTGACGCTGACCGCTCCCGAAATGACGGCTCTCATTGGCGGCATGCGCGTCTTGAATACCAATTTCGGACAGTCCAAACACGGCGTCTTCACCAAACGGCCGGAGACGCTCACCAATGACTTCTTCGTGAATCTGCTTGACATGCGCACGGTGTGGAAGGCAACCTCAGACGCGGACGTGTTTGAAGGGCGAGATCGTGCAACGGGCGAACTCAAGTGGACCGGCACCCGGGTCGACCTCGTCTTCGGTTCAAACTCCCAACTCCGCGCCCTCGCTGAAGTCTACGGAAGTTCGGATGCGGAGAAGAAGTTTGTCCATGACTTCATAGCGACCTGGAACAAGGTAATGAACCTTGATCGCTTTGACCTTGCATGATCGTAGCATAAACGTCTTCGAGGGATTCTGACAGGGAGATAAAACACGGTCAGCTAATCGGGTAAGGGACGGCGTTTAACCGTCCCTCCCCACACCACCCATCATGCGGGCCCGCAATGGGCGGTTCGCAGAAATCGTCGGGCCTTGGCCGGATAGTAAATCTGAATCCACAGTGTGCGAATAGGGACAGGATATTGCTTAACATTGGCCAAAGAGGGCCGCCTTGCGGCACCCCCTTTGCAGTTCGGTTCAGCCTTCCGTCTTGTAACACAACGTAGCACGGCTCTCTTCAGGCGTCAATAGACGATTAGATGGTCAGGTGAGTTTGGAGAAGTCGGCGAATCTTAGGAAGAGCCGGCCGATGGCATCGAGCAGGGCGAGGCGGTTGTTCCGGATGGCCTCGTCCTCCACCATGACCATCACCCCATCGAAAAAGTCGTCTATCGGCTTCTTCATTTGGGTCATCTCAAGGAGGGAGGCAGCATAGTCCTTTTGATTGAGGAGTTGATCGATCTTCCCTTTCGCATCCACGAATGCCTGATAGAGATTCTTTTCGGCAGGTTCGGAGAAGAGGGAAGGGTTGATCCCCTTCCCTGAAGGCGCTCCCTTCAGGATATTCATCGCTCGCTTAAAGCCGATCACAATCGATTCGAAGTCCTTCCATTCTTTTGCCTCCTTTAATGCGTCGATCCGGCGCTGGACATCGAGCAGTTGATCAAAGGAAGTGGAAAGGACAGCTTCAATCACATCAAAAGGATATCCCTTATCGAGAAGAAAATTCTGATAACGGATCCGGAAGAAGTCCAGAATATCTGTCTTCATTTCGGTAAAAGGTCGCTCCATCTTCTCCTTTAACTGCTCGCCGCTCTTTTCAATCAATTCGACCAGTGAGAGAGTGTATTCCTTCTCGAGGATGATACGGATGATCCCCAGCGCCTGGCGCCTCAAGCCAAAAGGATCGGCTGTTCCGGTTGGCACGAGACCTACGCTAAAACAACCCACGATCGTATCCATTTTGTCTGCAATGCTGACAATGTCTCCGACAGGGCTCGAAGGCAGCCTGTCTCCTGAAAAACCGGGCAGGTAGTGCTCATAGATCGCCTCGTAAACTTCTGCCTTTTCTCCGGACAGACGTCCATATTCCCTGCCCACGATCCCCTGAAGTTTTGGAAACTCCCCGACCATACCGGTCACCAGATCGGCCTTGCACAGAAGGGCCGCTCTCTCCACGGCCTGCCGGAGTTTCGGATCAATGCATTCCACAATCAAAGAGGCCAGATTTTTAAACCGCACCACCTTCTCGTAGGAGGTCCCAAGTTTTGCCTGGAAAACCACCTTCTTCAACAGTTCCACCCTTTTTTCGAGGGTAATTTTCATATCGTCTTCGAAGAAGAAGGCCGCATCGGAAAGCCTCGCCTTGAGGACGCGCTCATTCCCCTTCACCACCACCTTCTCATCTTTCGGGACAATATTGCTGACGAAGATGAAATGGGGAAGTAATCTCCCGTGGTCGTCCATCAGGGGAAAATATCTCTGGTGCTCTTTCATCGAATGGATAACCACCTCCCTCGGCAGGGAGAGAAATTTTTCATCGAAACTTCCGCAGAGAGGAAAAGGGTACTCGACCAGAAAGTTGACCTCGTTGAGGAGGTCTTCGTCCTTTAAGACTCTCCCGGAGACCCGGGCGCCTTGCCTGATCATCCCCGCCTCTATCCTGCTTTTCCTTTCAGCCGGATCAACGATGACAGAGGCCTCGCCCATTCTCTGCAGGTAGTTCTTAAAATCTTTCACCTCTATGGGATCAGGGTGCATGAACCGGTGGCCATAGGTTATATTTCCGCTTCTAATCTCGCCCAATTGAAATGGAATCACCTCTCCCCCGAGGAGGCCAAGAATCCAGTGAATGGGCCTTGCAAACCTTATGGACCCCTCGGCCCACCTCATCGACTTCTGAAATGGGATGGAAAGGATGATTCCCGGCAGAAGCAAAGGAAGGATTTCGAGCGTCGGTTTACCGATCTCCTTCTTTACGGCACAGACATACTCCCCTTTTTCGGTCTGGATCACCTCGATGGATTCGACAGAAACCGATTGGCCTTTTGCAAAACCGACCGCCGCCCTGGTGGGACGGCCGCTCGCATCAAAGGCAGCCTGCCTGGACGGTCCGATCTTTTTTACCTCTTCATCCCTCTGTTTCTCCGATACCGATTCAATGAAAAGGACGATCCGCCTGGGTGTTCCGAGCGTTTGCATTCCTTCAAAATCGATCCGGTTTCCTTCAAACTCCTTTCGCACAAGCCTCTCCAGGTCAGAGAGCGCTTGCGGAACAAACCCTGCCGGAATCTCTTCCGTCCCAATCTCCAACAAAAGCTCTTTCATGTTTTGAATATCTCCATAATGACATTCGTCGGCATTCGATGTCGACGCTACTTCGAACTCCGAGCTCCGAATTCCGAACTTTTTTTCAACAACGGAAACCCCATCTCTTCTCTCTGCTTCAGATATCCTTCCGCACACAACCTTGCCAGGGTCCTCACCCTCAGGATATACCCCATCCTTTCGGTAACGCTGATGGCCCCCCGGGCATCCAGAAGGTTGAAGGTATGGGAAGTCTTTAAACAATAATCGTAGGCCGGAAAGACGAGACCCGCCTCGGCCAACCTCTTCGCCTCTTTCTCATGCATTTCAAAGAGGCGAAAGAGCATCTCCACATCCGCCTCCTCGAAATTGTATTTTGAAAATTCCACTTCTCCCCGATGATGAACATCGCCATACTTGATATCCCCGGTCCACTCCAAGTCGTAGACGTTATCCACACCCTGAAGATACATGGCAATCCGCTCAATCCCGTAAGTGATCTCTACGGGGATGGGGTTGAGTTCGATTCCGCCCGCCTGCTGAAAATAAGTGAACTGCGTGATCTCCATCCCATCCAGCCAGACCTCCCAGCCCAATCCCCACGCGCCCAGGGTGGGGGACTCCCAGTCATCCTCCACAAACCGTATGTCATGGCTGGCGGGATTGATACCGAAGGATCTCAGGCTTTCAAGGTAGATCTCCTGAATCTTGAGCGGAGAGGGCTTGATGATCACCTGGTATTGATAATAGTGCTGGAGGCGATTCGGGTTTTCTCCGTACCGGCCATCGGTGGGGCGACGGGATGGCTCCACATAGGCCACCTTCCAGGGTTCAGGACCCACGACCCTGAGAAAGGTGGCAGGATTAAATGTCCCTGCGCCCACCTCGATATCATAGGGCTGCTGGATCACGCATCCCTGGTCCGCCCAGAACCTCTCCAGGGAAAAGATCAACTCCTGAAAATTCATCATTCCTCCTCATTTCTTGGTAACCGGATAGGGTTTAGCACTTCCAACGCTGGCATTTCGTATATTGTCTCGAAATTCGAACTTCGTGTTTCGAATTTATCTCTGATGGCTTTCAGCGACTTCAGCTCCTTCCCGACCTGGTGGGCAATAAACCTGGGGAGGATCGCCCGGCTCTCTGCAAGGGCCTGGGAGGTAAACCTGAGCCTGCCAAGCTTTGATAGTTCCGTCTGCGAGACATGGTCGATCAGCCGGGCCGTCCCCAGTGACAGAGAAACAAGTTCCACTCCATGCTTCGCACACTTGCCGCAGATTAACGTCCCTTTATCAAGGGAAAAGAAGGCGGCCGGGCCCTCCTTGATTTCCCCCCAGTCTCGTTTGCATAGGCCACACCGGATCAGGTAGGGACGATAACCGAAAAGGGCGAGCATCCGTATTTCAAACATCCTCAATCGCTCCTCTTCGGGAGCCATTGCATCAAGATCGGTTAAGAAAGAGAGAAGGAGATCGAACGCTTCCGGGTTGGCCTCCCTTTCCCCTGCCATCTCGTTCATCAATTCGAGATAATAGTTCCCGTAATAAATCTTCCTTAGATCTTCCCTGATCCTCGGAAAGGACTGGAGAAGGTCCCCGCTCTCCACCCTCACCAGGCCCATTCCTTCCCGTTCGAAAAAGATGAGGCGGAGATAGGAAAAGAGACCAAGGACATTTTGAAACCGTTTTTTGCTCCTTCTCGCCCCTTTGGCAATCCCCTTCAATTTTCCGAAATCCCGGGTGCAGAAGGTGATGATTTTATCGGACTCCCCGTAATTAAGGGAACGGATGACAATGGCTTGGGTTGTAAAGGGTGGCATGCTTCTATTTCTTCTGGGACTCGCTTCCGCCCGAAGCGGACGATTCCTTCATCCGGATGATTTCTGTGCCGGGTGGTATTCTAAACTGGAAGAAAGAACCCGGGAGATTGACATTCGTCTTGATATCCATAAAACGGGTCCGTGTGACATTTCCCAGCGGATCGAATACATCCACCTGAGTCACAAAATAGGTCTTTTTATTTACGGTCAATGAGAATTTGGATACGACCGGTTGGGGTTCCTTCGGGGTCATCTCGATGACAATCGTTTCCTCCTTCTGTGAAGAAGGCGTGTGGATGTTCAAGACTTTAAAATCCCGTCTCAGGTCTCCCTCACCGACCAGGAACCCGAACTCCTTGATCATCTTTTCGGCAGGAGAGATGAAAACTTGATTTTCCTCCGGCAGATAAAGCCAGAGCGTCCGCCCGTCCGAGATCAGTTTCTGATTCGGGATTCGATAATCCCACCGCATCATCCCCTTCTTCTTGAAAAAGACCTTTCCTTCCCCCTTCTGAGATTGCTGCATCACCTTCCCAATATACTCCTGGACAAAATTGGCTTCCATGTCGGCCGTCTTTTCATATTGATTCTGGATCTCCGTCAGAACGGCGGGAGTCGTCTCTCCGAAAACGAATGGAACACAGACCAAACCCAACATGATAAAAACAAACCCTTTAAGCCTAAAATCTCTTCCCACATAAACCTCCTTAAGGTTCAATCTTTTTAATAAAAACCTCTCTCTGCTTGACCCCGTCCGAGGGCCCGACCACCCCTTCTTCTTCCATCTTTTCAATAATTCGGGCCGCCCGGTTATAACCGATCCGAAATCGTCGCTGGATGAGGGAGATCGAGGCCTGGCCCGTCTCTGCCACAAAGGCAAGGGCTTCATCATACTTTCCATCATATTCATCTTCCTCTCCCGGCGTTTCCTTCTTTTTCTTCACTTCGGAGAGAATGGAGGTTTCATAGTGGGGCGATCCCTGTTTCTTTAAAAATTCGACGACCCGCTTGATCTCCTGGCTGGAGATGAAAGCGCCGTGAATCCGGATCAATTTTGCGCTTCCGGGAGGGAGAAAGAGCATATCCCCCGACCCCAGGAGATGCTCCGCGCCGATCGTGTCCAGGATCGTTCTTGAATCCACTTTTGAAGTAACCTGGAAAGAGATCCGTGCAGGGAAATTGGCCTTGATCAGGCCGGTAAGCACATCGACGGAAGGCCTCTGGGTAGCCAGGATAAGATGGATCCCGACCGCCCTTGCCATCTGGGCAAGCCGGGTGATCGATTCCTCTACCTCCTTCGATGAGATCATCATCAGGTCTGCCAGTTCATCGATCACCACAAGAATATAGGGAAGCCGCTCGATCCTCTCTTCCGTTTTGTTTTCATCTCCCTCCAGGGTTTCTCCTTTCCGTTTATAAACCTTCCCCTTTTCCTTCAGCTCCTTATCCATCTTCTGATGGTAATGCTCGATATTTCTGACTGCTTTTTCCGCCAGCACCGTATATCTCCGTTCCATCTCTTCAACCAGCCATTTCAGGGCAATGGCAGCTTTTTTAGGATTGGTGACTACGGGAAGAAGAAGATGAGGGATCCCTTCGTAATCAGAGAGTTCCAGCATCTTGGGATCGATCATGATGAACCGGACCTCATCCGCAGTGGCTTTGAAGAGGATGCTGCTGATCATCGAATTGACCGAGACGCTCTTGCCGGACCCGGTCGATCCGGCCACCAGGAGATGAGGCATCCTGGCCAGGTCGAAGACAAAGGGTTCCCCTGAAATATCTTTGCCGATTCCAAAGGTAAGCTTCGATTTTGAGTTCCGAAACGGATCGGAGTCGATGATCTCCTTCAGGTAAACCGTCTCCCTTACCGCATTGGGCACTTCGATTCCCACCACGGATTTTCCCGGAATGGGAGCAACGATTCGAATGGTCACCGCGCTCAGGGCCAGGGCCAGGTCATCTGCCAGATTGACGATCCGGCTGACTTTTACGCCGGGAGCCGGTTCAAATTCATAGACCGTGATGACCGGACCGGGTCTCACCTCCACAACCCGCCCCTCCACACCGTAGTCTTGAAGCTTTTTTTCCAGGATACGGGAGTTCATCACCAGGCTGTCCCGATCGATCTTCTGCCTCTTCTCCGTCTCGGCATCGAGAAGGGAGATCGGTGGAAGCTGAAATTCTTTCCTGTGTTCTGCGAATTCAAATATCTCCTGTTCGACAATCTCTTCCTTTTTTCTTGCGGGCGCGGTTTTTTCGACCACGACCACCGGAGGGGCCTCCCGCCAATTCTCCGTCGTTTCTCCTTTGATTTCCCCTTTCTCCAGTTTCCGTTTCACCAGCTTTTTGGCCCTCTCGCTCTGTTCCCTTTTGACCATCTTCATCGTGCTCACCTTTTCGACGAGCCGAGCCACGAGACCGCCAAGGTTGCGAATGAGGGCGATAAAAGACATCCCCGTTCCCAAAACGAAACCGAGGATCAAAATGACGGTGAAAAGGATGGTGGCTCCCGGAAGGTTAAAAAATCGGACCACGTTTCTGGATAGGATTTCTCCGACAAACCCTCCCACCAGGAGGTCCTGGGTGTAAATCCGCAGGGGCTTTATCCACATGCTGAATAGGGAGGAAGCGGTCAGAAGGATGATGGTCCAGCCCCCCAGTTTGGCCAGCGGATATTTCCATTCCCAGCGGAAGATGAAGCTGAAGGCACAGAGGCCGAGGGCAAAGGGGATGAGAAAGGAGGGAAATCCGAACCCCTGGAAGAGAAAACCCGATATATAGGCGCCGACAATGCCCATCCAGTTGTGAATTTCTTTCACCTTCTGGGATGAGTAGGAAAAGAGGGAAGGGTCTGCCGGATCATATGAGATTAGGCAGAGAAAGAGGAAGATGGCAACGGCCACCAGTAAAATTCCATTGATCTCTCGTTTCAATTTCTCTCTGACGGATAATTCGACCACGCCAATCCCCGTTTCAAGCCTTGGAAATCAACTCAAAGTTCCTCGAAATCGTCTCGCCCACCTTCTCCATCAAGGCGCTTCGATCCTTTAAAGAATAGTTTTCGGTTTCGATGGGATTTCCGACCCTAACCCGGATCTCTCCGGAGGAGGCGGTCAACCGGTCTTTTGGCATGATCTCCCGGCTTCCGCGAATCGCCATGGGAATGATGGGTACCTTCGACTTGATGGCCAGGGTGAACCCACCCTTTTTAAATGGCTGGATGGTGCCATCCGGGCTCCTCGACCCCTCGGGAAAGATGACCACGGACATTCCTTCCCGGATCCTTCGGGCCGCCTGATTCATCGCCTCGACGGTCTCTCGTGTGCCTCGTCGGTCGATGCTGATATAGCCCGCAGCGGCCATCGCCCAGCCGAAAAATGGGATGGAGAAGAGTTCCTTTTTTACCAGCCATTTAAACTGGAAAGGAAGATGGCCCAGGAGGACAAAAATATCATAACTCCCCTGGTGGTTCGGCATAAAGATGAAGGGCCCTTTCCCATGGATATTTTCCAGGCCCTCGACTTTCACCTTCACCCGGTTCGCGAGCAAGGCAATCCTTCCCCAGAGCCGGGCGCAACGGTGGCCGATCCTCCCTTTCCGGTCAAAGAGATAGGTGGCCAGAGTCAAGACCCCCAACACCAGGGTGGCAATCACGATGCAAGTCCAGACAAAAATCGTACGAACCATAAATAAAAGAAATCCCAATCATCAAATTCCAAGCTCCAAATAATATCCAATACCCAATGTTCAAATCACCAGTCAGAGGTTGAACTTTAAATCATTTTGGTCATTGGGAGTTGGTTATTATTTGGTTATTGGTGCTTGGAGCTTGGTTATTGCCTATATTCTTTTCTCCAACTCCTGGAGGATGGCTTTCACCTCTTCTTTGATCTTATCGTCAATATCATACGGAGACTTTCCTTCCCGGTCCGCCTGGAGGATCTTCGGATTAAAACTCATATGCCCCAGGACCGGAAAATCGGAGAGATTCTCCTCGATGACCCTCCGATCCTCATCCGAATTGACCTTATTGCCTACGATCATCGTGTTCTTGATCTTCAGGTCCTCTCCCAGCTTCTTGATCTGCCGGGCCGTATTGATGGCCCTCTGCCCGGGTTCGACCACAATCACCAGGGCATCCACATAGCCTGTGCTTCCCCTTCCCAGATGTTCGAGTCCGGCCTCCATGTCGATGATGAGCGCCTCATCTCTCAGAACGAGAACGTGGCGAACCAGGTTCTTCAGAAGCACATTTTCAGGGCAGAAGCAACCCCCGCCTCCCTGCGGGATACATCCCAGAAGAAGGAGTTTCACTCCCTCGTAGGACACCCCCAGCTCATCGGGAATATCATCCACTTTGGGGTTGAGTTTAAACATCGCCCCATAACTCCCTTTCTTGGATCCCGTTCTCTCTTCAATCAGGGAGGCCATGGATGCAATCGGAGAAAGCTTGGCCGATAACTCCTTCGGGAGCCCAACCGCAGAAGCCAGGTTGGAATCCGGGTCAGCGTCTATGGCAAGAACTTTCTTCCCTTCTGCGGCCAGGAGGCGCGCCATTACCCCTGCAAGCGTCGTTTTCCCAACCCCGCCCTTTCCCGAAATTGCAATTTTCATCGGATCTCCTCCTCAACCATTCGACTAATCATAGCCAAAAATTAATCAAATGTCTAATAAAGCGCCTAAAGAGCTTCGAGAAACTACTCTACAGGACGCTCTTTTGCGTTTTGATCTGTGGAAGCAAAGAGGTCAGGATTTTTCCAAAAATTTCTTAAATACGATTTGACAAATCGGATAATAATCAATAATGATAAAACTATTGTGATGAAGATAAACAAGAAGGCGCTGGTGTTACTCAGCACCGCCCACCTGGTCACCGATTTAAACCAGGGAGCTCTTCCCGCCCTGCTCCCTTTTTTTAAGGAAGCGCTGAACCTTTCTTACACGACGGCAGGCGCCATCCTGCTTTCGGCAAACCTGACTTCCTCCATCATTCAACCCGTGTTCGGTCATCTTTCCGATAAAAAACCTATCGGGTGGTTTCTTCCCCTGGCTCCCCTCGTTGCCTGCCTGGGAATGTCCCTCGCCGGTCTCATTTCAAATTATTCACTCCTCCTCCTCTGTGTCATCGTGAGCGGTATCGGGATTGCGATCTTTCATCCCGAAGGGTTCAAGACGGCCCATTTTTTTACGGGACAGAAAAAGGCAACGGGCATGTCCATCTTCGCCGTCGGTGGAAACCTGGGAATTGCCCTCGGTCCGATCTGGGCTCTCCTCCTTGTCACCTCCCTGGGACTCCGGGGAACCCTTGCCATGATCGTGCCTGGAATTCTAATCGGGGTGGTTTTGCTTTTCAATATTTCAAACCTCTCCGCCCCTGTTCAGACCGCTCACCAGGTGGCCGAAAAGGAAGAGAAAAGGCCTCTCACGAAAAGTCAAAAGTGGACCTTCTTTCTCCTCGTCAGCATTGCCACGTTTCGGGCATGGACGCATTTCGGCCTCGCCACCTATATCCCTTTTTATTACATCAATTATCTTAAAGGAAACCCCCTCTATGCGGGAAAATTGGTTTCAACCTTTCTTATCTCCGGAGCTGTGGGAACACTGATCGGCGCCCCGATTGCGGACCGTTGGGGACATAAGAAAATCCTGCAGATCTCCCTGCTCCTGTCCTTTCCTTTCCTCCTCCTTTTCTATTATAGCAGCGGTTTTATTTCTTTCATCCTCCTCGGAATCGCAGGAATGGTTTTAATCTCCTCTTTCGCTCTCACAACGGTGATGGGACAAACCGTTCTCCCACAGCATCTGGGAATGGCTTCGGGAATGATGGTCGGATTTACCATGAGCGCAGGGGGAATCGGGGTGACCCTTCTCGGGGTAATTGCGGATACCTGGGGAGTGCCAATGGCGATGAACACGATTATGGTCTTGCCCCTCATTGCCTTTGTCCTTTCCCTGGTGCTAAAATATCCTCTAAAATTGAAGGGAGAGGGATGAAAACGATTCTGGTGACCGGCGGAGCGGGTTTCATCGGTTCCCATCTTTGCGAGAGACTATTAAAGGAAAGTCATTCCGTGATCTGTTTCGATAACTTCGACAGTTATTACGATCCCCGGATAAAAATCGGAAATGTGGAGGAGATCAACACGAGATATCCCGGTCCCTTCACCGTGGTCACAGGCGATATACGAAATCGTGACCACCTCGCAGAGACATTTAAAAAGAACCGGATTGATGCAGTCTTCCATTTCGCTGCAAGAGCCGGGGTAAGACCCTCCATTGACGATCCCTTGCTCTACGAGGATGTAAATTTGAAGGGGATGGTCACCCTTCTGGAGGTATGTAAGGCTTCTGGTATAAAAGACTTTATTTTCGCCTCCTCCTCCTCGGTCTATGGTGAGAATCAGAGGGTCCCTTTTTCTGAAACGAATCTCGATATACAACCCATCTCTCCATACGGCGCCACCAAGCGGGCCGGAGAACTTCTCTGTTATTCCTATCACCATCTTTTCGGAATAAATATCGCCTGTCTCAGGATATTTACGGCCTACGGCCCCAGACAGAGGCCGGAGATGGCTATCCATAAATTCACCCGGTTGATCGACCGGGGAGAGGAAATTCCTGTGTTCGGAGATGGCTCTTCCCGAAGGGATTATACTTACATTGAAGACCTGACCGATGGAATGATGGCTGTCTTGCAGCGCCATAAAGGGTATGAGATTTATAATCTCGGAGAATCACAGACCACCTCTTTGAAAGAGCTTATCGGCTTGATTGAGTTAGCGCTTGGGAAAAAGGCTAAGATTCAAACCCTGGAGCCCCAGCCCGGCGATGTCTCCATCACCTATGCCGACATCACCAAGGCAAGACGGAGGCTGCACTATCAGCCCAAGGTGAGTATGGAGGAAGGGATCAAAAGATTTATAGAATGGTATAAAAAGCAGAATGCCTGGAGCGATAAGTGACGAATTCCCCAAGATGGGGATAACGGTCAGGGGCAGGTTTTCTTAGCGGAAAATGGATATCCCCTGCCGACCCTGGACTGCATGTCAGCATAAGAGATGGCAATTCATTGCTGGAAAAGATTTTCAGGGTGGGTCCTTATCTTCAGAAGGGAAAGCGGATCAACCCGCGCCCCATTCATTCGAATCCCCCAATGGAGATGAGGCCCTGTGGCTCTCCCAGTGGATCCCACACGCCCCAGCAGGGATCCCTTTTCGACTTTTTTCCCCTCTTCCGCCAGGGTTTCTGAAAGATGGAAATACATCGAATAGAAGCCCTGGCCGTGATCAATAATGACCGATTTCCCGGAGAAGAAGAATGCCTCAACCAGAACAACGATTCCGCTGTTAGAGGCCACCACGGGGGTTCCTTCTTTTGCCCGCAGATCAATGCCTGTGTGTGGGCTTCGCGGTTGTCCATTGATAATACGGCGAAAGCCAAATGCCCCGGAAAGCTCCCCTTCCACCGGGAGGATAAAAGCGCCCCTCCATAGCCTTTCCTCTCGAAATCCATGGAATAAACCATTGAGCCGTTTCTCCTCCTGATGGACGCGTTCCAAGGTTTTCCTATCCAAATCCACCATGGCTGATGGGAGCGTAAGTATCTGCTTGCCAAAGTCGGTCTTCTCCACCTTTAATGAGAGCTGGACCAAAGGAACATCTCTGCCCTGGTCTTTCTTCGCGATCTTCATCTCGTAGGTCGAGGGTGGGGTATCCATGTCAATCCCAATCAGACCCTCGTGGGCGCCCTTCGGCTCACTTAAGTCTAAGGGAAACCTTGCTCCTCGAAACTCTGCGTAGATAGGCTTAACTGATGCGGGCCCCAATACCCTGATGAGATAAACCTCACCCTGTTTGACTACTCCCGGTAAGGATTCGACGCGGAAATGATTTTCGTCAGACGCCAATGTCCCCGCCAACATCATGAGACAGGGCATAAAAATAAATAACTTCAAAAAATGTCTAAAGAGAATCTTCATAAAATTTACGCCGTTTTTAGAAAAGCACACAATGGGGTCGCCCATTAAAAGGCACCTGTCAGGCTTGTTTATTGACATTAAAAGGGCAACCTAACCTTCTTCGGAAGTGGCATATACACCTATGATGTTGGAACCTTCTGGATTCTTCCCCCCATGACTCACTCCAAAAGGGTTAGGTTGTTGGGTTATGAAGGACCAGGTGGAAAATAACGATTAGAGAATACGCTTGACTTCATCGAAAGTCAAGCAGAAAACTTTTACATCATTGCCATTTTAGCTCTGTAATATGGGGAATGGGAGCCTGTCATTCGGTATGATACCGCTCATGGGTTTGCCAATAGAGATACCTTTCGGGTCATGGCAACGTTGAGAAAGTCCCCCTGTCTGTGGGGGACTTTAATAAATGGGGGGAACTGGGGTCAGGCTTGTTTCTTGCGTTTATCGTAAGATCCCATCTCCGAAGAAGGGCAGGTTGTTCTTGTAAAGTCAAGAAACAAGCCTGACCCCAATGACTTGGACCCTGACTATCAATATTTTTGTGAACGACCATTAATTTAATCCATTGACATTATGTCAGAAATGACATATATTGGGATTGCATGAAAGAGAAACCTTTAATCTGGCTACACGGCGAGATAAAGACTCCGCCGCTTTCAAGCGAAGCAAGAATTGAAGCCGGCTATTTACTGCGCAAACTACAAATGGGAGAACTGCTTTCGCTGCCCCATGCTCGACCGATGCCATCAATTGGTTTGAGATGCTATGAACTCCGTATCGATGACCAAAACAAGACATGGCGTATTGTGTATCGAATCGATCGCGATGCCATCGTGATTTTGGAGGTATTTGAGAAAAGGACGCGAAAAACACCACGTGAAGTCATTGTGAACTGCAAACGCAGGATTCGACTTTATGAATCCTGACTTAGGAGGAAGCGTATGAGGAGCGCAAAAAAGAAACAACTTGAAACAAAAGGATGGAAAGTCGGAACGGTTGCCGAGTTTCTTCAGCTTTCTCCTGAAGAATCCGCCTACATTGAAATGAAACTTGCATTGAGCAAGAATCTTCAGGAACGCCGGAAGGGAAAAAGCCTAACTCAAGAGCAACTTGCTAATCTCCTGAAATCCAGTCAATCGAGGGTAGCCAAAATGGAAGCAGGAGACCCTTCTGTTTCGCTCGATTTACTTGTTCGTTCATTATTGATTCTGGGTGAATCGAGAAAGAGTCTCGCAAAGATTTTATCCGAGCCGCATTCTGCATTTGCGGCATAGACCTTCCTTGTAATAACGCCCATCTCCCCTCACCGGGAGCG
This sequence comes from Deltaproteobacteria bacterium, assembly GCA_020059605.1. Classification (GTDB taxonomy): domain Bacteria; phylum Desulfobacterota; class BSN033; order BSN033; family UBA1163; genus RBG-16-49-23. The sequence continues at coordinate 996 of JAGVBT010000126.1, read as the reverse complement.
GGTTATCTGCGGTCCGGTGGAGCCAGCTGCACATTTGCTCCAGATCTCACCTACTCTCTACCCTATTTCAAGTGTTTGGTGAGAAATTCTTTGACTTGGATGATTGCGTCAGCAGCAGCCGCCGGATTGTAAAGAATCCTATAACCGAGAAAAGTCATATCAATCCCTTCCATATCAAAACCGTGGGTTGCATCAGGGTAAATCTTCAGGACAACTTCATGTCCGGTCTGCCCCGGTCGCGTACGCATAAAGCATGAGTTAGCAGGCGTCCAATAGTCTTTATCACCGATCAGAATCAGCAGCGGGGCATTAAAGTCGAATAGGGCCCGATTACAAAATGGATAAAAAGCGATGGCTGCATGGAACGGGTCGTTCCGCTTCTGATCGATCACAGAAAGTATTGTCAAGCCGCCATGAGACCATCCTATTACTCCAATCCGGTTTCGATCAACAAAAGGAAGCTCAGCAAGGTAAGATTTGGCATCATAAGTGTCCGGAGCGCGTTTTGAGACGATAGAAACTAAGAGCAATTCATCCTGACAAACGCTTGATATACTACGGGGGCCAAAACTGTCCACTTGAAAGGTGACATATCCCCAACTTGCTAATCTCACCGCCCAGACATCATCACTTGGCTTAATGCCAGCACAACCATGGAGCTATACCAAAGCAGGAAAGGGTCCATTGCCTTGGGGCTTTGTTAACTTCCCTGTCAACATCAGCGGAGTCCCGGTAGGGGTTGTTTCCGTTCTTTTGAATGTGACGATGTCAGCCGCATTTACCGACAACGAAGTTACAATTACCAGTGCCCACATAAAAATTAGAAGGGAAGTTACCATTACGGTTCTTGAAGTCCTATTCATTGAATCACCCCCATTGGTTTTAATGGAAACCCAATCAAAGATTTCCCTTTTGTCCTTTGTCTGCTCATCTCGCTATTTGAAGAAACTTATCGATCTCCTCCCAGGCGGCCGCGGCAGCCTGCGGGTGGTAACC
>JAGVBT010000097.1 GCA_020059605.1 Deltaproteobacteria bacterium | reverse complement strand
CATGGGTAGTTTTTCTCATCGGTGTCCTCCCCCCTCACCCGTTCCCTCTCCCCGTTGGAGAGAGGGAGATAATTTTAAATACCTTTCCTTAAGGTTTAGGAATAGCAGTCATCTTAACAACCACGTGCCCCCATCCACCACAAAGGGGACCCGTGTCAAAACAGCCGGTCGTGTTAAACATCACCTCGTTAGGATCGCGCCCGTTCATCAAGTTCTCAAAAAAAGCATTGATCAATAGGGCAAGGTTGGGCATCAGAAAAGAACAGACGCGATCCGGACTCTCTTTTGTCAGCAGATTGCCCGAATTGTCAAAAATCAATTTCTGCCCGACGACATGCCCGGAATGGCAACCCTTCGATTCGATCACTTCGGCCACCAAACGATATTGAGACGCCTTCATGGCGTTCGCAAAGAGGCGTTGAAACTTAGGATTCTCCTTGATCATCGTCCACTCTTGATCGTCCAATTTTAATCTCCGCCGTATCACTTCAGCCAGTTGATCTTGATCCATATCATCCTCCTTCAATGGATCTATTCATAAAGAATATCTATAAAAATGGCAAGGGAAATCTAATCTCCCCTAACCCCTGCCAAAGAGCTGATTGTGGACATATTTGACACTGGGGGTTGCCATAAAAGGTTTAACAATGTTTTGTAACACGATTGTAAAAATTCACTTAGTTTTCAACTTGTTAACCTCCCCTCCCTTGATGGGAGGGGATAATCCCTTGATATCACTATAGTTCCCAATGGCCCCAGTCTCACGTGTGATCCACAACCAGGCCAAAGAGGGGGATAGAATATTCAGAAATGATCCATTCATTTACGCGAAGAGCCAATTTTTAACTCCTGGCGAAAACGATCTTTCCGTTTACGAGCGTCATTTCAACAGAGATCGTTTCGATTTTACCCGGATCAACGGAACCGGGGTCTTCCGAAACGCCGAGGATCTCAAGGGCTTTCGTATTCATCGAGCAGAGATGTCCGTTGCGATGGGCCAGCCTGATCGGATGATGGGTCGATGCCCGGTCGAGGTCGAAACGGGTAGGCATGCCGCGGTCGGGAAGGTGTGTGATGAAATAGCCGAAGACCCATTCTCCCCGGGGTGTCTGCCTGGCTCTCTCCTCAACCTTCGCAAGAATCTCGTCAATACTCTTCGCCTCCGAGAGATCGATTCCGGCGGCGACGATCGCTGTTGCCATGAAATGAACATGGGAATCGATAAACCCGGGGAGGACGGTTTTCTCCTTTAAATCGACGGATTCCCATTGGTCCCCAAATAATCTCCGGATTTCCCTGTTCGTTCCTGCCTTGATGATTTTCCCATCCGTGACAAGCAGCGCCTCGGCTTTATGGCCATAATAGTCCAAAGTAAAAACATTTCCATTCCAGAAGATTATCGGGTCACTCATCTCTCCCCCCAGGCTTACGCATCAATACCGCCATTTGATCAACTTCTTCATGTCCCCTTTCATTTCAATCGAACCTTTTTCAGCTAATTTTTGAAAATCGTTTTTAAAAACCCCTTTAGCTCATCCCACGATTTTTGATCGGCTTCAGGGTGATAGGCAATGGCCATCCCAAATCTCTTGCCCAGCTCATCCGCCTCGGGACTGGTGAAACTATGAAGGGCTCCCGGATAAGAGATAAATCTAAAATCGGCGCCGGCGGATTTCATCTCCTGTTTGAAAGCCTCGATCTGTTCCGGCGGAATGAATTGATCCTCCCCCCCATGAAGCACAAGAACCTTCGCCTTAACCTGACCGGGTTGGGCAGCCTTCGCTGCCGTTAAGCTGCCATGAAAACTTGCCACTCCCTTGAGATCGATTCCCTGCCGGGCCATATTCAGCACAACGCCGCCTCCGAAACAATAGCCGATGGCGGCGACACGGTCGGGATCAACCGTTCCCTGTCGTTTCAGAAAATCCATGGCTGCAAGAAAGCGCCCTTTGGAGACATCGAAATTCTTGGACACCTCTGATGAAAATTTCTTCGCATCATCAGGGTGCATGGCCTGCTTGCCGTCGCCATACATATCTACGGCAAGAGCCGTGTATCCCAGTTCCGCCAGCATTCGCGCCCGCCTGCGTGCGTAATCATTCATTCCCCACCACTCATGGACCACCAGCGCTCCCGGCCTTTTGTCCTGGATACCCCCGTCATAAGCCAGGTAACCCTTCATGGTCACATCCTGAAACTTATATTCCACCGTCTCTCCTTTGATTTTTGTCTCTGCGAATGGGATGCCGACCATCCCAAACACCATTGCAATGACGGTAACTTTTATCAACAAGCTCCTCATGGCATCCTCCCTTCTTCAAAGCTTACTCAGCCTTTGAATATAAAAATAATGATTCAACAGGTCATCTGCAATGTATGCTTTCTTTCTGTCCTCTGCATGGAGTCGGAGGGGTCTTTTTGAAAAGTAGGATCATCCGTTTACACGTGGAGATGCAATGAAGGGCAGGCTGGAGAAATCTTGAGGGAGCGACGGTGAGTATTTAGCCGCCAGGTTACTCCCATCCCCATATTTTGTTCGGATTGATGGTTATTTTGCATTCACATCCGCCCGTTGCTTCGGGATTGACTGCTATACCAAAGCAACCCGGGCACCTCAGGTTTGCCAGGATTCTGATGAGGCCACAACGCTTCTCACAAGAAAGGTTCATGGATCTCACCTCCACTCAGCTTCTCTTGATCTAAATATAATGATCGCTGAAAGGCAAATCAAGGAGTAAAAGGAAAGATAGATCGAAGGAAGGATGGAATAGTGGAGAACTTGTAAAAAGTAAATATCACCCTTCGACAGGCTCAGGGTGAACGGTTTTTTCCGTTCGTGCTGAGCTTGTCGAAGCATATTCCGGTCTTTGGTTTAGCAACGCCCCCGGCATCCGCCGCCGCCTCTGTTTCCCGAGGAACCTTGAAACCCTGACCCTCTGCCACTCCCTCCGGATCTACCTGAAAATCCTCCGGAGGGCCTTCCCGAACGAACCTCTCCGAAAGAACCTCTGTTGCCCATGGAAGGTGCGCTAAAAGACTCTCTGCCGCCTCTACTGGGGGCGTTAAAGGTTCTTTCAGAACGCCCGAATCCCGGGGATCCACTGCCTCTGGTTGAAGGTGGGCGGAAGGATCTTTCAGCCTCCCTGCCCCTGCCCTGGCCGCTGGAAAACCTCTCCCCGGATACAAACGGCCTCTGGAAATTCATTTCATTGCGGGGCGCTGTGTTCCCCTCCCGGGTAAAAGCCCTCCCGCTTGAACCGCGTCCACCTGTTCCGGACAGATCCCTTCCCATGGACCGATCCGGGGTTGATTGCCTCACTGAACCTTCACCGCGGCCTCGAGGTGTGGAAGGAACGACAGTCATTTCTCTTCCGGACCCTGATGTTCGCTCACGGCTGCGTTCAAGAATTGAAGCGGCGCCTCTTCTTGCATCGCCGGAATTGAACCCGGACGTCCTGGTTCTATCGACTTCCACCCTGGAGATATTACCCCCGCTTCTCTTTACAGGATCCACAATGAAGATCTTTTTGGTGACAGGGTCGATCACCCTGTTCGTAATCACAACAACCTTTTTGTGTACAAAAACAGGTCTGTGAAAGTGACGGAGGGCAAAAAACCCGTGGAAGAAGAATCCATGGCACCAGAATGGCGAGGGGACCCAGGAATAGAGATAGTGATAATCCCACGGAGGCGGATAGTAGGTAACCACAGGCGGGCCTTCATTATAATAGTAATTATTGATAATAGTGGGATCAGAATACCTCCCATAGTCTTTTCTCGGTTCCCTTTCAGTGTAGCTGCCCGAAGTATCGGCCACGATAGGCAGATCAAGACTGGCCGCAAGATCTTGAAATGCCTGCAAAGCCTCGTCCTTTTGCATTGGAAGCTTTCCGGCATCTGCTGCAGAACCAATGGCGCTCTGTAATTCACCAATAATATCAGGAGTAACCGGGTAGTCGGCAATCCAGCCATTTTTGGGCGTAATGCCTGATGAACTCAGCATGTTCTCAGCTTCAGCCTCATTCTTGGCCTCGCCGATCTTGAGCGCCTCTACCAGCTTTATTGCGAAATCACCTTCCCGGACGAGGGGTTGCGCAATAGGCGGCGCCCCTGTTGTCATCTGGTCCGTTTGGGAAAAAACGAATGACGGCATCAGGAGCAGCGTAACTGAAATAGCGATAATTATTAGCTTTTTCATGAATTATACCTCCTTCTGCCTGAAATATACCTTTATATTAAATATAATACCTGATCCATTTAAAAACAATTATTTCAGGGTTATCTCCCATCCAATGCCCCCCCTTTAGAAAACTAATCTTTACCCATACGTGGCGGCGCTGGACACAAGGGCCTCCGACAAATGCCCCATCCTCCTCTCTCCTAGCCGGCAGACAAAAGGGCATACCAGAATCTCTTTTCGGCAATCTTTGTCCCTTTTTCTGTGCTTGGAGCTAACTCGCCTTTGCCTCCTACCCGAATCGTGAAACACCCAACCGCAACTGCGCTAAAGGCTATTAATATAAGAAGTCCCACATGTTTTTGAATCCTGGCCATCATGCGCCTCCTTTCTTGTGAACATCAAATCATGTCAGACCTCGAAAATCGCCATGGGTTTCCTTCTCCCCGGAGCATGGAGGATGATCTCATCTTACTTAGAATTTGATCATGTCTGTTCTGCTCAGGGTCACCTGGGCTGAGATTCTCGGCGCATTGACCAGGTTCCATGCGGCGTATTGCTCCGGATAGAGGGTCTCCGCCGATATCCCGTCAACGGGGACGATGACCTGCAGTCCTCTTAATGCGGCTCCGCTGGCTGTATACAGAACCGCCCCATGAGCCGCCGTTCCGGAAATAATCACCGTCTTTACTCCCCTCTCTTTGAGAATTTTTTCAAGATCCGTTCCGAGGAATTTATCCGGACCCGATGTGACAGCCGGCTCTCCTTCCCGGGGAGCGAGTTCTTTTGCAATATCAGCCGGGCTGGCGCCTGCTGAAAGGCTGTAAGCCACGAAAACCCCTTTGGCCCTCGCCTCTGCGAGGAGCATCTGAACTTTCGGGATGGAGGCAACGCAGCGGGGACGGCGTTCCGAATTGCATGTCTGTTTGTTGAAATCCAGCAGAAGAAGGGCGGTCGACCTGGCATCCAGGAGGACCGATTTCAACTCCGGTGCAGGGGGTGGCTTGACAAGATGCCACTCCTCGATGATCGTCTGGGCATTGAGGGTAGACTGTAACGGGGAGAGGGCCAGTAAGAGTCCCGGCAATAATCCAAACATCTTCAAAGAGGAATATTTAACACGTCTCTTCATCATGACCTCCTTGATCTTTGATTTCCTGCCAAGAATTGATCTCGGCAGGGTTTGGGCCTGCTTAAGCGCAGGGGAGAAATTCTTTCCCGAAAAGCCCTTTACCGATCTCTATCTTTAGAGTCGCATTAGCTATCTGCATTGCCTTAACATCCCTCAGGTGGCGCTCAAAGGGGAGTTCTCTTGAATATCCCAACCCTCCGTAAACATCCATCGCATTGTTCACAACCCTATAGGCGGTCTCTCCCCCGATGAGGTTTGCCATCGCCGCCCATACAGAGGCATCCTCCGTTTTTTTTTCAATCAGGGAGAGGGCCTGATAGCATAACAGCCTTGCCGCCTCAAGAGAGGTATGATCCTCTGCCAGCCGGAACTGGATGCCTTCAAATTTACCCAGGGGCTTTCCGAACACCCTTCGGATCTTTGCATAGTTGACAGCTTCTTCAAGGGCTTGCCTCGCCGTGCCCAAGGCGATGAGTCCGGTCAGGGCTCTCTGTTCTTGTACGGTTTCCTTCAACATGAACAGGGCATTACCCTTTTCTCCGATGAGGTTCTCAATCGGAACCCTTACCTCATTGAAAGCCACATTTCCCCACGAGGTCGCTCTCCAACCGAAACCCTGCAGGCGTTGGATATCGATTCCTGGTCTGTCACTTTCGACAAAAAGGCAGCTGATTCCCTCTCTTTCCTCTATCTCTGTTCTGACCAGAATGATAAACCCGTGCGCCACTCTAGCAAAGGTGACCATCGCTTTCTCGCCGTTCACGATCCAGGCGTCTTCCTGAAGTTTCGCAACCGCCTTCATTGCTCTAAGGTCAGAGCCAGCGTCCGGTTCGGCGGCCCCGAATGCCAGAATATACCTTCCTTTTGCAATCTCAGGCAGAAATGTCGATTTTATCTTTTCAGAAGCAAAAAGCAATACCCTTCCGGTGATGTTTGACCCGCAAAGGATGACGGCGCAGTTATGGTCAAACCGGGCAACTTCTTCAATGGCGATCCCGGCCGTGACAAGGTCTGCTTCCGCACCGCCATAAACCTTTGGAAGGCGTAAGCCGGTTAGCCCCACTTCTGCCATCTTTTTGACACTTTCCCATGGAAACTCTTCAGAAGCATCCCAATGTGAGGCTCGAGGCGCCAGTTCTTTTTTGGCAAATTGATGGATGCTTTTCTGAATGAGGTTCTGCTCCTCGTTCAATTCAAACATAATGAGCTCCTCTGTTTTTTCCAGATACCATATACCCTGAAGGGAAAAACAGCAAGGCTTTTTTCTTATTTAATTAACAAAAAAGCCCATCCTTGCGGATGGGCTTTTCATTTTTAATCTTGGCAACGTCCTACTCTCCCACACAGTCACCCATGCAGTACCATCGGCGCTGAAGGGCTTAACTTCCGTGTTCGGAATGGGAACGGGTGTTTCCCCTTCGCCATGGTCACCAAGAATTCTCTAAAAAACATTTCGGGTTTCAAGTTTCACGTTACGGGTTTAACCCGAAACACGGAACTCGTAACTCGAAACCATAAAAAAGAATATGGATGAAGGCGGCCGATGGTACAAGTTCAATTATGGTCAAGCCGATCGACCTATTAGTATCAGTCTGCTAAATACCTTGCGGCACTTACACATCTGACCTATCAACCTTGTAGTCTCCAAGGGGTCTTATCCCGATATTGCTATCAGGAGGGATACCTCATCTTGGGGTGGGCTTCCCGCTTAGATGCTTTCAGCGGTTATCCCTTCCGAACACGGCTACCCAGCGCTGCGACTGGCGTCACAACTGGAACACCGTCGGTTCGTCCATTCCGGTCCTCTCGTACTGGGAACAGCTCCCCTCAAGTATCCTGCGCCCACGGCAGATAGGGACCAAACTGTCTCACGACGTTTTAAACCCAGCTCGCGTACCGCTTTAATTGGCGAACAGCCAAACCCTTGGGACCTGCTACAGCCCCAGGATGCGATGAGCCGACATCGAGGTGCCAAACTTCCCCGTCGATATGAACTCTTGGGAGAAATTAGCCTGTTATCCCCGGCGTACCTTTTATCCGTTGAGCGACGGCCCTTCCATGCGGAACCGCCGGATCACTAAGGCCTACTTTCGTACCTGCTTGACTTGTTGGTCTTGCAGTCAAGCTCCCTTATGCCTTTACACTCTACGGCTGGTTTCCAATCAGCCTGAGGGAACCTTTGCGCGCCTCCGTTATCTTTTGGGAGGCGACCGCCCCAGTCAAACTACCCACCAGGCAATGTCCCCGGCCCGGATCACGGGCCCAGGTTAGAAGTCCAAAACAATCAGGGTGGTATTTCAAGGTTGACTCCATCCCGACTTGCGCCGGGATCTCAACGTCTCCCACCTATCCTACACAGATTATTCCGAAATTCATTGCCAAGTTGTAGTAAAGGTGCACGGGGTCTTTCCGTCTTGCCGCGGGTAGACGGCATCGGCACCGTCAATACAGTTTCGCTGAGTCCCTGGTTGAGACAGCGGGGAAGTCGTTACGCCATTCGTGCAGGTCGGAACTTACCCGACAAGGAATTTCGCTACCTTAGGACCGTTATAGTTACGGCCGCCGTTT
>JAGVBT010000006.1 GCA_020059605.1 Deltaproteobacteria bacterium | reverse complement strand
TCAGTGAAGTCCAAAATAGGCACGCAAAATGGCCTCCATGTCTGATTGCGCAAGCCTTTGGAAGCATTTCGGCATGCCAATTTCTGCAACAACGGGGTTAACATTTTAAAAGCGGCCTGTCCTCTTTTTCTTCCAGCGCCTCCCGCGTTGCCTTGAAAACATCTTCCACCGTAATGTTCGTCAGACATTTGAGCTCTTTGCAAAAACGTTCCCTGCACGGGTTGCACCCCACATCTTTAATCACCTTCTTATGGGGTCCGAAGGGCCGGTTCACCACCGGGTCCGTCGGACCATAAATGACCACAACGGGAACTCCCATCAGGGAGGCAATATGCATCGGACCGGTGTCCCCACCGATGTAGAGATCGCAATGTCTGTAGACTTCGCCTAATTGGGTCAGCGAAAAGGTATGAGGACCCAGTACCGAAGATTCTCTCATTCTCCTCCGAATGCTTTTTACCGAATCCAGTTCACCCGGACCCCAGGTAAAGAGTACCGTCGCCTTCAGTTCCGCAACCAGTCGGTCTGCCAGCAGTGCATACCGGTCGGGAAACCACCGCTTGTACGGCGTCTTCAGGCTTGTTCCCGGATGGATGGCGATCGAAGGATGCTGCAGTGGAGGAGAGAGGCCATTGAAAAATGAATTCACATACCGCCCGTCCTCCTCCGGGATAACAAGCGGATAGCCCTCGGGTTGAAGTTCCAGGCCCATGCCCCTCAGGAGGCTAAAATTTTCCTCAAACCGGCTGATCCTTTCTCCCGGGAGGTTCACTTTAATATTCGAAAATAGAAAATTTCCTTCCTTGCTCGATCTTCGGTCAAAGCCGACCCGCCGGGGAGAACCGGAGAAGAAAGTAAGGAGACCACTCTTCAGAATGCCGTGAAAATCCAGAGCGACATCAAATCTCCTCCTCCGGAGGAATTGAATGAAATTTCTCATCTCCCCGATCGTCCTCCACCAATCCCGGGGAGATTTGATCCCCTCGGACCATCTCCGCCTCGGAAAGAGAATGACCTCGTCGATTTCGGGCTGGCTTTCGATAAGGGTTTTCGAAGGCTCTTCAAGGATCCAGGTGATGGAGGCGGATGGAAAATTTTTCCTTATCGCCTTTACCGCAGGAAGCGTCCGGATCACATCCCCCACGGCGCTCAGCCTCAGAACTAAAATTTTCTTTTCATCCATGACGGAAAGATTACACCATTCACACCCAATTTTCAATAGGAAAAACAAGCACATGCCTCTTTTAGGCTAGGCAACTTAAATACTTTTCCGGAAGGCTTTTCGTCTTTCCATTCGCATCGACGCAGATATGCTGGGTCTCTCCCTCGGCGATCACCCCTTCCCCGTTCTCGCGGAGGACCCGGTATCCGAAGGTAATCATCCGTTTGTTCAAATGTTTCAACCGGGTCCGGATGAGGATGGTCTCATCATATTTGGCTGAATTTCGATACTTGCACCGAACTTCGGAGACAACCAATCGATATCCCAGGGCCTCCAGGTCGGCATATCGAAACCCTTTTTCCCTGCAGAACTCCGATCTTCCGACTTCAAACCAGACCAAATAATTGGCGTAATACGCCACTCCCATCTGATCGGTCTCGGCATATCTTACCCGTATTTCCGTATCCACTCCATCCTTCATATTCACCTCAAAAAATAAGATGACCGTATCTTTATGATCTCTCTGATCTCTCTGCTGCCCTATCCCCCCATCCCCCCATACCTATCAAAGCCCCCTGAGGTATTCGGGTCTCAGCAAGGCAGAATCTTTTCTCTTCAGGACCTCCCGAATCCGCCGGAGAGCCTCCTCCTTCTCTTCCGGAAGCTTGATCCGAAGGGGAAGGTAGTTTGAGGCGTGATTTGATGCAAAAAAGCAGCGGGTCATGTGGCTACTTGCGATCATCGTCTCAAGTTCCTCTATCAACCCGAAAGGCGTGGGCAGTGTTAACCTTCCGGCCTCGATCTCCCGTTCGATGGGAGTTCCGGGAACAATCATCAGGGACAGGGCGCCCACAAAATCGGGATCCATCTCGGAGAGGACTTTTCCGGTATCTTCTGCATGGGCCCGGCTATGCTCCACTCCTCCGATGCCCAAAATGACGGTGACCGAAAGGAGGATCCCCGACTCTTTCACCCTCCTGGCGGCACGAATCAGTTGTTCAACCGTGGCATTCTTCTTTACCCGCTTCAAAATTTCCCGGTTGCCCGATTCCAGGCCAAGATAGATGATGCCTATTCCCAGGTCTTTCAGGGCTTTTAATTCCTCCACATCCTTACGAAGGATATCTTTCGCATTGGCGTATATTCCCACTCTTTCAAGGCTCTTTAATTTTTCTTTCAGGTAGGATAGGATCCGGAGCAGTTCCTTCTGCGGAAGGATCAGGGCATCCCCATCGGCCAGAAAAACCCTCCTTACAGGCAGGCGGTAGGAGCTGACCTCGTCGATGTCTTCCCGGATTTCTTCGAAGCTTTTGATCTGGAAGGTCTTCTCCCGGTAAGCCCCGCAGAAGGAACACCGGTTGTAGGAACAACCTACGGTCACCTGAAGGATCAGGCTCTCCGCTTCACTGGGCGGTCTAAAAATCATCCCATCATACTTCATTTCACATGTTCCCCCTTCGGAAGAGGCAGGTCGAACTGGTAAATGATCTCCCCCTCCTTGACCATTCCCAGCTCTCTCCTTGCGATCTCTTCAATATAGCGCTTCTCAACCTGAAGCCGTCTCACCTCCTCCTTCAGCCTCCGGTTTTCTTCTTCCATCTTGAGATTCGACTCCTTGATCCGCGCCAGTTCTTTCTGTAGCCGAAGGAGATGGAGGACCCCCTTATCGCCGAAGAAGGTGAAAAACCCGAGGACGATAAAGAGGGACAGAAGTAAAAGGAAGAAATGTTTTTTTCTAATTTTTAAGGCCATCTTTCCCGGAAAATAAGGGTTTCGTTATACGGTCAGGGTAACGATGCCCGTATCGCCAGTAAAAGGCTACGGTTGTCGTCTTTTAATTCTTTGTACGTAACCGTTACCGGTAACCGAAACGAGCTACGTAACCGTAACCTTAAACCCAAACACCCGGAGTGTTTTCATTTTCGGGTGTTCTGGATCATCTCTTTCGCATGAGCCCGCGTCTTTTCGGTCACCTTGACGCCGCCCAGCATTCTTGCAATCTCATCGACGATCGCTTCCCTCTCCAACCGATCGACAACAGTGACCGTCCTTTTCCCCTTGACCTCTTTTTTTACGGCATAATGGGTGTCGGCAAAACAGGCGATCTGCGGAAGATGGGTCACGCAGATGACCTGATGGTGCCTGGAAAGCTCTTCCAATGTTTTCCCAACGACCTCTGCGACGGCCCCCCCGATCCCGGAATCAACCTCGTCGAAGATCAACACCTGCCTTCCCCCGACCCTGGCAAGGATCTTTTTCATGGCCAGCATCATTCTCGAAAGCTCGCCTCCGGAGGCGATGCGACCAAGGGGTTTCACCTCCTCTCCCACATTGGGGGAGAGGAGGAATTCCACCCGGTCGATTCCCTTCGGGGAAAAATCCGTTTCCTCGAACCGGATCTCAAAAACGGTCCGTTTCATCCCGAGAGAGCCCAACTCCTTCTCCACGGCCTTCTGCAGCCCGGAAGCCACTCTCTTCCTCTCCCATGAGAGGTTTTTTACCAGGGCGATCATCTCTTCGCGAACAGAACCCAGAATCCCTTCCAGGTGTGATAGCTTCTCTTCCCCGGAAGTCAATGAGTTCAACCCCTCTTCAAGCCTTCTTTTGAAACGAAGCACCTCCTGTACGGTCGAACCATATTTCCTCTTCAGGCGGTTGATCCCTTCCAGCCTGTTTTCAACTTCCTCCAGCCTCATCGGGTTGACTTCGATCCTTTTCGAATAATCTCTCAGGCCGAGGGCGACCTCTTCCAGTTGAATCGATGCTCCCTCCAGGCCTTTCACCACTTCGGAAAGGGAGGGGTCGATGACGGCCATCTCGGTCCCCTGCCGTAGGATTGTTTGGATCCGTTCGACGACAGAACCTTCTCCTTCATAGAGATGTTCCCCCGACGTATTCACAAAGTCTATCAACTTCCTGCCGTGGGTGAGCATCCTTCGTTCCCCTTTAAGCGCCTCCTCTTCCCCGGCTTGAATCCCGGAATCCTCAATCTCCCTTAACTGGAAGGTCATCAGTTCTCTTTCTTTTATGCCCCTCTCGTTCTCGTCGCGGATCCTCCGGATATCCCCCGAGAGAGAAAGGAACCTTTCGAAATGTTCCTGATATTCTTTCCGCAGCCGGACCAATCCGCCGAACTCATCGAGGATGTCAAGATGGGTCTCGGCACGCTGTAAAGACTGGTGTTCGTGCTGCCCGTAGATGCTGAGAAGTTTTTCTCCCACCTCCGAAAGGGTCCCGAGGGTTGCCAGATTCTCGTTCAGGAAGGCTTTTGCCCTTCCTGAACGGGAGATTACCCGCCTGACCAGACAGGTCTCGTCCTCCCCGGGGAGATGAGTCCTCCCGGATCTCTCCTTGACCTTCTCCGCAACCTCCCTGTTTCCGGAGATATTGAAAATGGCTTCCACGCTGGCTTCCTCCTCGGAGCTCCGAATCAGTTCCTCTCCGGCTTTGCCTCCTGCGAGGAGGTGGACTGCATTGAGAAGGATCGATTTTCCGGCACCTGTTTCTCCGGTGATCACATTGAATCCTTTGGAGAAAGAGAGGCTCATCTCGTCGATGATGGCAAAATTTCTAATCCGCAGTTCAAGCAACATACTGAATTATGATTTATGAGTTATGATTTATAATGCATTCCTAAAAAGTCGTCACACCGGTGAAAACCGGTGTCCAGAGACATCGTAAGGTATTGAAAGAACTGGATTCCGGTCGTTGCGACTCGAAACCGAGCTGGAGTTTATCCCGATACAAATCGGGGCCGGAATGACGAAAAAGCGTTCATTGAGACTTTTTACAAGACTATCATTCTTACCTCTTAACTCTTCATTCTTAACTCTTAACTCTCAACTCATAACTCTTAACTCCGAATTGTTATTATCTTTCTCCCCATTTTAGTTTTTCTCTGAGGACCTCAAAATAGTGCCGGTAGGGCGATTTGATCAGAAGGATTCTTCCCTCCGCTTTCTTCACTTCAACCACATCTTCGTATTCCAAGACGAACCCCTGCTGGCCATCCAGGGTCAGGTAAACTTCCTGTTGCCTGGATTTCAGAAGGGCCCGCACCTCCACGTCATCGGGAATCATGATCGGACGGTTAGTCAATGTATGGGGGCAGATGGGGGTAATGATGATGCAGTGCAGGGATGGGTATACAATGGGTCCTCCGGCAGAAAGGTTATACGCAGTTGAACCGGTTGGGGTCGACAGGATCAAACCATCCGATTTAAACGTGGTTAAATACTCCCCGTTGATGGTCATCTCCAGGTCGATAATTCTTGCCAAGGCCCCTTTGTTGATCACCGCATCGTTGAGCACGGTAAATTCCGCCATTCTTTCTTCCCGCCGGATCACGGAGGTATGAAGGACCACTCTTTCATCGGTCGTGAAATCTCCCTGGATTACCCTTTCGAGAACCCGATACAGTTCTTCCAGTGTGATCTCGGTTAGAAACCCGAGCCCGCCCAGGTTCACTCCGAGGATGGGGACCTCAAGACTTCCGACCAGCCTGGCCACGCTGAGAAGCGTTCCGTCGCCTCCGAGAACGATGATCATCTCGGCACGGGATGGAATCTCCTCCTTTTTAACGGCGTTCAAAAAAAGGGGCGTTCGATTCTGGCCGAGGAGCTTTTCTATCCCTTCTTCAATATAAACTTCAACCCCTTTTTCCCGTAGCCACCCCATCAACCGTCCCGCGATGGCAACCGCTTCCGGTTTATTCTGCTTGGTGATGATGCCGATTCGTTTCATCGTTCACCCCGTTAGAAAGCCCCGTTGCTTGCCCCGTGTGAAGATTCGTTTCTATCGGGGCTTGCATCGGGTCGGTTGGTTGTCATTTGTTCAGCGATTCCAAGAGAGAAGGGAGAGTCGAGCCCAACATCAAGGATAATACGGGAGGATGAAAATGTAAACCCCGTTAGAAGACCCCTTGCGTTCTAACGGGGTAAACCCCACCCCGCTTCGCGACGCAACGCCCCGGAAGAAAGGAGATGGGTCGGGCGCGGGAATCATTAAAAAAAGATGAACTCTAAAATGGGCCCTTCACGAACCGGTTCGGGAGCAGGTGGTTTAAAACCATGGATTATTCAATAATGGCTATGGTTGCCTCTGCTTCCACTTCCTGCCCCGCTGAAACGCACACTTCCTGGATCACCCCTGCGACCGGAGCGACAATGGGCATTTCCATTTTCATGGCTTCGAGTACAGCGACCTGGTCATCCTCTTTAACCTGATCCCCCGTTTTGACCGATACGGACACGATCTTCCCCACCATCGGAACTGTTACGGATGTTGCCATGGGCACCCCCTTGTCATCGTAAATCACAACCTGGAAGAAACAATGAAAATTTAAACTTACCCGACCCTGGTTTGTCAAGATTTTTTTGGAAGAGGACATTGAAAAACGACTTTCCGCTCTCTTCGAGTTAAAATCCGTGGTATCGTTTCACAACCGGTGTGATCAGAGATTTCAGGATTTTTTCGGAAATCTCAAAAAAAATTTGACATCGAGAGGAGATTATAATAATTTATGTGAAAAATTACACATCAAAAGGAGCGTGGTTTTGATCCGCCAAACAGGAGGGAAACATGGAGATTAAAGTGATTGGTGTATTGGGTGCAGGTTCGATGGGGAACGGGATTGCCCAGGTCGCTGCCCAGGCAGGATACCAGGTGATCATGCGAGACATTGAAGACCGGTTTGTTGAAAACGGCCTCAAAGCCATTGACAAGTTCCTTGCCAAAAGCGTCGAGAAGGGAAAAATGACCGAAGAACAGAAAAAAGGAATCCTTTCCAGAATCAAAGGGACAAGCCGGTTCGAAGATCTGAAGGGGGTCGATTTTGTCATTGAGGCCGTCTTCGAAGACCTGGGATTGAAGAAGGATGTATTTAAAACACTCGACGAAATGACGCGGCCTGATGTCATTTTGACGACCAACACCTCATCGATGTCCGTAACGGAGATCGCCATGGCAACCAAGAGGCCCGAAAAAGTGGCGGGGATGCATTTTTTCAATCCCGCCCCCCTGATGAAGCTGGTTGAGGTCATCCGGGGATATTATACCAACGATGAGACAACCCGGGTGGTGATGGAAATGTCCGGGAAGATGGGGAAGGAACCTGTCGAAGTAAAGAAGGATACCCCCGGGTTTATTGTAAACCGCCTCATGATCCCCCATTTCTTAGAGGCCATCCGAATGGCGGAAGAAGGCATTGCCTCGACAGAGGATATTGACAAGGCGGTTAAGTTAGGGCTCAATTACCCCATGGGGCCGTTTGAATTGATGGACCTCACGGGAGTCGATATTGCCCTTCATGTGACGGAATATCTCTACCAGGAATTGAACAAAGAGAGCAAATGGTCCACCCCGACCCTGTTGAGGTCGATGATCCGTGCCGGAAAATTAGGGAGGAAAACAAAGGGGGGCTGGTATCAATATTAAAATGACTATTTCAATGCAGGAGGAAAAGTTATGACCAGATTAAACAAAGCCTATATTCCATTTCGGGGTTATTACTCTTCGCCTTTCTGCCGCTGGCAGGGAAGCCTGGCCAATGAAAATGCCATTTCGCTCGGAGCGTCGACTGCCAATCGTTGGTTTAAAAAGAAAAAACTCGATCCGACCATCATCGACTATCTCTACTACGGTATTACCATCGCCCAGCACCACATGTTCTACAGCCATACCTGGTCGGCTGCCATGCTCGTCGAAGGAGCCAAAGACGTGCCGGCCCTCATGATCAATCAGGCCTGCACCACATCGACAACCGCCATCTATCTTGCGGCCCAGAGCATCGAGCTCGGAGCGTATCAGACCGGATACGCCCTGATGTCCGACCGCTGTTCGAATGGCCCCCATACGGTCTGGCCAAATCCGCTCGGTCCCGGCGGAGAGGTGGTATCGGAAAACTGGATGATGGACAACTTCAATAGCGACCCGGCGGCGGGATTAAAAATGATTCAAACCGCTGAAAATGTGGCCAAAAAGATCGGCACCTCCAAGGAAGAATGTGATTCAGTGACCCTGAGGCGGTATCAGCAATATATGGAAGCGCTGGCCAATGACCGGGCGTTTCAGAAGAGATACATGTTCCCTGTGGAGGTTAAAGTCGGAAAAAAAGAGGTGAAGCTCATTGAGAAAGACGAGGGGATAACCCCAACATCGGCTGAGGGCCTTGCTAAACTCGCTCCGGTCGAACCGGGAGGAGTTCACAGCTTCGGTTCCCAAACCCACCCGGCGGATGGAAATTGCGGTGTTATCGTGACGACAAGGGACAAAGCCAAAGAGTTAAGCGAAGACCCGAAGATAGAAGTTCAAATCATCTCTTATGGTTTCGCGAGAGCCAAAAAGGGTTATATGGCGGAAGCGCCGGTTCCCGCCTCGGAAATGGCCCTCAAGGATGCAGGGTTAACCGTAAAAGACCTAAAGGCCGTTAAAACGCATAGCCCCTTTGTCGTCAATGACATCTATATGGCTAAGATGATGGGCATGGATGTTACCTGGATGAATAATTACGGAAACTCCATGATCTATGGCCATCCGCAGGGACCTACCGCAGGAAGGCTTATTGCGGAGTTGATCGAAGAAATGGTCTTACTGGGTGGAGGCTACGCCCTGTGGGCCGGATGCGCAGCAGGGGACACCGGGGCCGCCATGGTCTTCAAGATCGGCTAAGCCAGGTTGCTTAAAGGGTTGCTGTGTGAGAAAATGGGATCTTCTATATTAAAAACCAGACCCCTTCTCATTTTGGTCCTCCTTGTTCTCTGCTTTCCTTTTCCTCTTTCCGGGGCGACCATTACCGACATACGGTTCTGGTCCGCCCCCGATCACACCCGCGTGGTTCTGGACCTTTCGGGACCGATTCAATATGAGAGCACCTCCCGGGAAAACCCTCCGGAAACCCGAATCGAATTAACCGGCATCACCTCCCTGCCCAAAAAGGGTGATATTGAAGTCAAAGATAATTATCTCCTAAAAATCAACCTGATCGACCTTGGAAAGGGCAAAGCAAGACTGACCCTTCACCAGAAAACCCCTCTCCAATCGAATATCTTCACGCTAAAACCTGATCTGGGCAAAACCCATCGTCTCGTCATCGATCTCATTGACGTTGGGCAGGAGAAAAAGGACCAGGAGGAACGGGAGAGACAGAGGGAGGTCAGGCCAAAGGGCACAAAGATCGTCGTCATTGACCCGGGCCATGGAGGAGAAGATCCCGGAGCCGTGGGGCCACGGAAAACGATGGAGAAAGATATCGTATTGAAGATAGCCCAGAAAACGGTGCATCTCCTCAACCGACACAAAGAGATGAAGGCGTTTCTTACCCGGAAAGGAGATTATTTTATCCCCCTTGAAGGCAGGGTGAGAATCGCGAGGGAATATGGCGCCGACCTCTTTGTCAGCCTGCACGCCGATGGGAGTTTCAATCCCCAGGCCAGAGGGTCTTCCGTCTATTGCCTCTCCCTTTCAGGCGCCTCGGATCAGGCGGCCAAACTCCTCGCCGATAAGGAAAACATGTCCAACATCCTGGGCGGGGCTTTCCTGAGGCCTGCCTCTCTCAGCAAGGACCCCCAGCTCAACCAGATTCTGCTCGACCTGATGCAGAACAACTCGATGAAGGAGAGCTTCCGGTTTGCCGAATCCATCCTTGAAGAAATCAAAGAGGTCCACCCTCTGAAATTTCAAACCTACCGTCAGGCCAATTTTATCGTCTTAAGAGCTCCGGATATCCCTTCGGTCCTGGTCGAAGCGGCCTTCCTCACCAACAAAGAGGATGAGCGCCTGCTCAATCAGAGCGGGTTCCAGGACAAAATAGCGCTGAGCATTGTTAACGCCGTTTTAAAATTTTTCAAGTGATCATCCTCCCTACAGGACCGCTGTTTCCCCGGGTGCATGGAGCTATTGACAAACCCTCCTTTCACTGTTTATAAAGAAAAAGGCCACGAAGGTGAAGCTCCTTGGAAAGGGGCAAGGGTGGCTTTTTTATTTTGATATGGAAAAGAAGAAATCGATCGCAGTGATTGACGGGCAGGGAGGGGGCATTGGAGGCGTGATCATCAAACGCCTCCGGGAAGCCTTCGGAGAAGAAGTGGAAATCGTCGGCCTTGGGACGAACGCCATGGCCACGGGCGCGATGTTAAAGGCAGGGGCAAACAAGGGGGCCTCCGGAGAGAACGCCATCGTTCAAACGGTGAGAACGGTGGATATGATCGTTGGGACCATATCCGTTGTCCTTGCCAATTCAATGATGGGGGAGTTGACGCCCCGAATGGCAGAGGCCATCGCCTCATCGCCTACGTTAAAATTTCTTCTTCCGTTGAAGATTCCCGAAGTCGAAATCGTCGGGGCGCCCAAAGAACCCCTTCCCCACCTCATTGATCAGTTGATCAAGCGAATTCAGGAAATTATTGGAACATGATGCCCCTCACCCCTACCCTCTCCCCAATGGGGAGAGGGGTAGGATGAGAAGGAGGAGGAAAGAATGTGTGAAGCCAATGCATACCTGCTGAAAGGGGGCAAAGAGGAGTTGATCCTGGAGGACATCTCCGTTCTTCGCCCTGAAAAGGAAGAACTCTTTCTTCAAAATATCTTCGGAGAACAGAAAAGAATCAGGGCTCGCATCAGGGAGATGAATCTCCTCGATCACCGGATCGTTCTGGAAGAAGTTTAGGGTTCAAAGTTTCAAAGTTCAAAGTGACTAAAGTTTTAATTCCTTTCGTCCACATTAGTCACTTTAGACACAACGCAATAAATAATTGCGCATGATTACCGTTTCAGAGGGAATATGTGCTGCATGGTTCGACAGGCTCACCATGACCGGTCACCCTGAGCTTGTCGAAGGGTGGACACCATATGCGCAAATAATTTCTGCGTTATGTATAGTTCACTTCCAACGTTAGTCGCTAAAAAAGGCCACGAAGGCCAGGCTTTCGCAGAAGCGGAAGAAATCCTTCGTGGCCTTTTTTTAGGGAGGGCTTATGCACATCCCTGACGGTTATTTGGGTCCGGCCACCTACGGTGGCCTCTGGGCAGCCATGGTGCCCATTTGGTTCTACGCATCCAGAAAGGTGAAAAAGAGCCTGGAAACCGCCCAGATTCCTTTTCTTGCCATGGCATCGGTGTTCAGTCTCGTGGCCATGGTTTTTGCCGTCCCCCTCCCGGGAGGAACGACAGGCCATCTCAGCGGGACGGCATTGATCGCCATCCTGCTCGGTCCATGGCCGGCAATTCTTGCCGTCTCCATTGCACTCTTCATTCAGGCTCTGGTATTCGGGGAAGGTGGCATAACCGCCCTCGGAGCAAATTGTTTTAACATTGCCTTTGTAGGTTCCGTCACAGCCTATGGAATCTATAAACTGCTCACCGGTCCGGGCCTTCTTTCCAAAGCGATCGGTGCGGGAATTGCCTCCTATATCTCCCTCAACCTCGCGGGTCTCTTCACAGCCGTCGAGCTTGGCCTTCAACCCTTGCTTCACCCCGGATCCTCTTTCTATTTCCCCTTTCCGCTAAAAATCGTCCTGCCTGCCGTCACCCTTCCGCATCTCACCATTCTGGGCCTGATCGAAGCGACCATCACGGTTCTCGTGGTCCTCGCCGTCTCCAAAGGGAAAACGCAACTGCTTCATCAGGGGAAGAAAAGCTCGGTTTTCCTGCTCACGGTCCTCTTATGTTCACTTCCGGCCGGTCTATTGGCCCATGATTTCTGGATAGAGAAGAAAGGCAATGAATTCATGGTTGTTTTCGGGCACGGGGAAAAGAGGGAGGAATTCGATTCCTCCAGGGTAAAGAAAGCAAAGGCCTACGACCTCCAAGGCAAGGAGATCGAAGTGTTGAAGGAAAAAAGAGGGACCGCTCTTCTTCTCAAGACGGACCACCCCCCTTCCCTCTTCTTCGTGGAAGTCGATAACGGGTACTGGTCCAAAACGATCTATGGATGGAAAAACCTGTCCAAACGGAAGGCAAGCAGGGTCGTCGAATCTATCCGATCTCTCTATTACTCCAAGGCCATCCTTTCCTGGACTGACTGGGTTCATAAGCCATTAAATGAATCCGTCCTGGACATCATCCCCCTTGAAAACCCTTTTGAATTGAAACCGGGTTCCCTTTTCCCGGTTCGGGTGCTCTACCAGGGCAACCCTGTTTTGGGGGCGGGTGTGGAGGGTGGAGACCATCAGAGACTTTCCACAACGGATACGGAGGGAGTGGCCAGGATAAGGATTTTGAAAGGGCACCAGGTTCTCTCGGTTGCCTACAGGGAACCGTTGAAAGACGATCCGGATGCCGATGTCCTGACCATTCTATCCACTTTAAGCTTTGAGGTGACGAAATGAAAACGGGGAAGATTGGCCTCATTGTTCTGGTGATAATGACCCCTTTCCTACTATTCATCTCTTTCATACACAGCCATTCGATCCACTACGAGATCCAGCAGAAAGGGATGGCCATGAGAGTCTTCTATGCAAAAGACGACCCCGCAGGATATTCTCAGTACGAATTGTTCGGACCGGGGGACCCTGAACCCCACCAGACCGGAAGAACCGATAAGAACGGATTCCTCGGTTTTGTTCCCGACAGGCCTGGAATCTGGAAGATCAAGGTCTGGGGGGAATCCACGCATGGTTTCCACGGGGTGACGATGGAGGTCGGGGTGGATCAGGCGCTCCAGCTGGAATCTTTCAGCAAACCCCTGGTTGCAACCTCCACCAAGCTGATCGTTGGAATCAGCATCATCTTCGGAGTGTTCGGGATTTATGCTCTAATCAGGTCAAGAGAAAGGAGAGCAAGATGATACGAATGGCCTTGATCCTGTTGATTGGAATATGTCTTTGCCCGTCCCTCGCGACGGCTCATCACGGCGGAATTAGTCTTGCCTTTGGTCCCGGAAGTCCCATTGAAACAAACTCTCCCCTGACCCTTCCGGAGGGAGGATTTGTTCTGTCCTCCAAAATGGAGCACGTCGAATTCAAGAAGCGGCTGGTTGCCGAGCCCACCAACACAGACTCTTACACCTTCCTCAACCTCGGTCTCTCTTACGGGATCAAGCCATATCTCACGGGAACCCTTTTTATCCCTTATAACATTAAGAGAAAGGATTCACTCGGTTCCCTGCGGGGTTTGGGGGATGTGAAATTATTGTTCAATCTCGGCTTCAATTATGATCCTTCCATCAAAGGCATTCGCCTGAACACGTCAAAGGACACCGCTATTAGTTTTGAGGAAACGAAACAGACCTATCTGTCCCTGTTTGGGGGATTCACCCTCCCCACGGGCAAGAATCGCAAGGAACTCGGGGGAGAGGTTGATCCGGGTATGCAACCTGGGTTCGGAAGCCAAACATTCACCCTTGGCGTTTCTGCCGCAAGGCGGTTGACGGGAGCCTTGACGCTGGTCGCCGACACCTCTTATGAGATGTTTTCACGAAAAGACCGCATCAAGTTCGGAAACGAATGGAGGGCCAACCTCGCCGGAGTTTACGAACTCTACGGAAACCCTGAAAGGTTTATTTCCAAAATTGACGGGATTCTTGAGTTAAACCTCCTCAATATAGCCAGAGATGAAGAAGGAAGAGAGAAACAGAGGGCGACAGGAGGAACCCTCCTTTACCTCTCTCCGGGTCTGAGGTTTTCTTTTCCGAAACCCTTGAATGGCAATGTCGGTTTCACGCTGAAATTTCCGACCCTCAAGCGCCTGAATGAAAAGAGTGAACAGCAGGGCTCCGAGGGCCTCGAAAAGGTCAGGGCCATCGTCACCCTCTCTTTTTATTTTTAAATAATAGGTCATGACGGCATCGGCACCCCCCCTTTGCAAAGGGAAGCGATTTGAGAATTATTTTCTGGTCAAATGCTGAGAGAACGGATTCCTACATTTTTACTGAATCGTCCGCGGTCGGACCCGCCCCAGTTTGAAAAAGGGAGATGGAGCACCCCCTTTCTTGAACGCGGCATCGATCGCCTCGCGGCAATGATCAAAACGGGATATTCTCAATGGCACTTTTCTACCATGAAGGGTTTCTTCCAGGGAATCGATGCCCGGGTTAAAATTCTTTTCCTCATTTTTTTCGTGATCCTGGTCAGCCTTAAAAAAGAGATCGGATCGGAGATCCTCATCGGACTGACGATCTTCTTTCTCATGCTCCTTTCCCGCCTGGAGGTTCTTCAACTTTATAAAAGGATATTTTCCTTCGCCTTGATCTTCGGCTCGCTGGTCGCCCTCCCCTCCGCCTTGAACCTGTTCAGGGAAGGAGAGGTTCTTTTCACGCTCCTCTCCCTTTCAACACCTTACGAATTCTGGATTTATTCGATTCCGGAAAGAATTGGCGTGACCCGGGAAGGCCTGTACGGGGTCGGCATGATGACTCTTCGTATCATCAACTCGCTGTCGATTACTTTCCTCGTTCTCTATACGACCCCGTTCCCGCAGATCATCAAAGCATTAAAGGTCTTTAAACTCCCTGACGCCGCGCTCATCGTCATCACCCTCTCCTATAAGTATCTCTTCCTGTTCGCCGGGACGGTGGAGGACATGCACCTGGCCAAGAAGAGCAGGCTGATTCGGGAGATCCCCCGCCGGGAAGGGAGAGGATGGATTGCAGGAAGAATCGTCCTGATTTTCAGGAAAACCCGTTCAAGAGCGGAGGAGGTCTTTAAAGCCATGCTGTGCAGGGGGTTCTCCGATTCGATCCGGATTTCCGAAACTTCAAAAATGAGACAGCGGGACTGGGTGACCGGAGCAGCTCTCTTCCTTGCCGGATGTCTTTTGCTCTGGATCTGAAGGAGGGATCCGTTGAAAATGATCCGTCTTGAAAATATCTCCTATCATTATCACGATAACATCCCCGCCCTCACGGGCATCGACCTCGAAATCAAAGAGGGCGAGAGATTTGCGATCATCGGCGCAAACGGAACAGGAAAGACCACCCTTCTCCAGATCATCAATGGGCTGATCTTTCCTTCAAACGGGAAATTCTTTTTCCAGGGAAAGGAAGTGATGAGACAGACCATGAAGGATAAGGGGTTTGTCCGGTTTTTCAGGGAGAGGGTCGGATATGTTTTCCAGGATTCGGATGTCCAGCTTTTCTGTCCGACGGTTCTCGATGAACTTCTTTACGGGCCCCTCCAGCTTGAAATCGGTGGAAAAGAGGCAATGGACAGGGCCTTCGAGACGATGAAAATGCTCAACATCGAACATCTCAAAGAGAGGCCCACGTATATGCTCTCGGGGGGAGAAAAAAAGAAGGTGGCCATCGGCTCCGTCCTGACCATGAATCCGGAAGTTCTGCTCTTCGATGAGCCGACCAACGGGCTCGATCCCAAAACGGAATGTTTTCTCGTGGAACTGATGATTGCTTTGAATGAAGCGGGAAAGACCCTGGTTATTTCGACCCACGATCTATCCCTGGTGGATGAACTGCAAGCCACGGTCGGAGTTTTATCGGAACAACACCGCCTCGAAAAAACAGGAAGCGCCGCTGACATTCTGAGCGATGAAAACCTCTTACTCAGGGTCAACCTGATCCATGAACATATTCACCGCCATGGCGATAGAACCCACAAGCACATCCATTCCCATTATCTCTTTCACAGGCATGATAGCTGAACCCGGACCTGTCTATTGGCGAGGGTTATGGTTATGGCTACGAGGCCCGTTTCGTAATATGGTAACGGTTACATTTAAAAGGCATTGAACCACGACGGACGTAGCCCTTTGCAGACGATACGCCTGCCTGCCGGTAGGCAGGGGCATCGTCACCGTTGCCGTCAGACGTCCCGCCAGGGAGAATTACCTGTAGTTCTTCTCGCCGGCTCGAATTTCAATGGGCAGCATATTTTCACGGGGGGGGAGCACACAGATAAATTTATCGTTATAGGCGCAAGAAGGGTGATAAGCCATGTTAAAGTCCAAGATCATCATGTATCCCGGGAGGATCTCCGCGTCGATATACCTTCCCCCCTCATACGTCTCCTTTCCGTTCGTCCTGTCCTTAAAAGGGATGAAAAGCAGGTCGCTCAAAATCGATTTGTATATTTCGAGTGCCTGTTCCTTTCCATGGAGCCGGAAACGAAATTTTCCATACCGGAGATAACGTTTGTTGGTTCCTTTATTGGTCAAAAAGGTCGCATAATAATCGGGGTTATTGATGTGGAGGTTATACCGATCGATCTTCCCGCAAAAGACATATTCCGGGTTGAAGGGAAAATATCTTATGCCTTTGAAGCTCTCCTTATCCTCCGGGAGAAGGGGGGAGCGCTGATGGGTTTTAAAAAAACCGTCCCTCTCTTTTCTCCACTCCTGCACGGCCTTTCCCTGCCGGGCCCTGACGTCCTTCTCCGCTTCCTCTCCGCCCAGTGAAAATCCCGGAAAGAGGAACAAGACCAGCAGGTTTAAAAGAAAAAAAAATGTGCCGCCGATTTTCATAAACCATTCCTGTGTTTTCATTTTAACAAACAGAGGCGGGCAACGCAACTCACCATAAACCTCACCGATAAACCTCTTCTTTACCGGCTCATCGCAGGCATTCGAGGTTGATTTTACACTTCGTTTTATGCCACGATGGAGGTCGATGAAGAAAAATGAGATCCATGGCTACCTCTATATTCTGATTGGATCGACCCTCTGGGGAGTATCGAGCGTTGTCGCAAAAGCCCTCTTCAATATCGGACTTCCGCCGACCGAGCTCATTGCCGTCCGGCTTATCCTGGCCACGATCATTCTTCTGATCATCCTTCTTCTCTATGACCGGAGACGGGTCATCATCTCCCCCAAGGACTTACCTTATTTTCTCATATTCGGGCTCATCGCCGTGACGGGAATGCAATTTTTTTATTACTTTACAATCAGCAAAATCCAAGTGGGACCTGCCATCCTTCTTCAGTATCTTCAGCCTGTCTGGGTCTCGCTTTACGCCTTCTTTTTTCAACGAGAACCGATCTCCAGGACAAAGGCCGTTGCCTTATTATTAGCCGTCGTCGGATGTTATTTTGTGGTGGGCGGCTACCAAATCGATCTCTTCTTGCTCAACCGGCTGGGGATCCTGAGCGGTCTGATCGCCTCTTTCTTTTTCACCTTTTATGCCCTCTATGGAGAAAAAGGACTGAAAAAGTACGATCCTTGGACGCTCCTGCTTTATGGATTCGGATTGAGCGCGGTCTTCTACATGATCGTCGTATCGCCCGTAAAGATTATCTGTGATGGCCACCCTCTGAAGGTATGGATCGCCTTTTTCTATATTGCGATCTTCTCGACCATCCTTCCTTTCGGCTTTTACTTCAAGGGGATGGAACGGATCCGGGCAACCCGTGCAAGCATCACTTCGACCTGGGAACCTATGGTGGCAGGGGTTGCCGCTTACATGGTTTTGGGGGAGATTCTCTATCCTCTTCAAATCCTTGGCGGCATCGGCGTGATTGGAGCAGTCATCCTGCTTCAGATCGCAAGGGAGAAGGCTTCCCCATCAACTCCTCTTGAGATCCGCCAGCCCCCTCACCTCGGTTGCGAGTCGAAGCGACCTTCCCCTCTCCCCCGTGAGACTGTGTCGTAATATGAAAAAACCGACTTTTTGAAAAGGGGGAGGGGCGGTCGGGTGGGCGGCTTGCCGGGAAGCAGCCTGTCAAAGGATAATAAG
>JAGVBT010000162.1 GCA_020059605.1 Deltaproteobacteria bacterium | reverse complement strand
GTGGAGGCGGCCAGGGCGTTGAGCGAGATGATTCGGAAGGTGCAGAAAAATCATTTTGAGGTGTTGTTGTTGGATGATGAGATTGAGGGGTTGAAGGCCAGTGATATTGTTTCGTTGTTAAAGAAGATCAATTCGAGGGTTCAGGTGATTGTGATTTCGTCGGAGGAGTCGTTGGGATTGGTGAGGCGGCTTCGGGGTGCGGGGATATTTTACCAGGCGATGAAGCCGGTGGACCTGGAGGAGATTCGCTCGGCGGTGGAGTGTGCCTTTGAGAAGATCGAACGGGAAAACCCCAAAGAAGGTTTCTTCTCCTTCTTACTCCCCAAACTGGCGCCCGCTTAAAGGAGAAAAAAAGAGGGTCGAAAAAACCCTTGCAATAGAGACGGTTAAACGGGGGGATGGAAATGGCCGCAGAGGTTTGCGGCTTTTTTTTTCTCATTGAAACCATCCTATCATCGCGATGAATCCCAGAAGAAAGAGCAATGGAATCAGGTGCGGAAGAGGGATTTTAGAAAGATGGATGGGCAGGTCTTCCCGGTAGCCTCTTGCGGCGAGGGCATAGGTGACCTCTTCGACCTCTAAAATGGATCGGACAAGGATAGGGAAGGCAAGAAATTTTGCTTTGCGAAAGGGGTTTTTATTCCGATCTCCCATGCGTGCCCGGTGGGCCAGCCGGACCTCTTCCGAATGATCCAGGATCCGCGAAAAAAACCTTAAGGTGAGCGAGACCATCAATCCGATCCTCCGCCCGGGGAGAAAGGGGATGGGTTTGAAGAGCCAGATCAAACCATCTCGAAGCTCACGGGGCCGAGTCACTGCCGTAAATAGCAATGCATAACCAAGAATCAAACCCAACCGCCAGCAGGTCAGACCTCCCAGCAGAAGTCCTTCCTTGCTGACGGGAAGCCATGGGAGGGAGTGAAGGCGGGTTCCCGGTGTAAAAAGAGACTGAAAAAGAAATAGGATGGAGAGGAAGATAGCCCAGAATCTGAGCTCATGGAAGAGTTGCTTGAAGGGAAAACGCGAAACGAAGAAGAGACCGGCGAGAAGGATCGAATCGAAGATGAACCAGGAGATTCTTGTTTGAACCAGGGTAGCCGTAATCATCAGGAGTCCAAAAAATTTGCACCGGGCATCCCACCGGTGAAGCGAGGAGTCCCCTGGGAAGTAGTGAAGGGCTATTCGAGCCATGAAAATTTTTCCTTTCCCAGGAGGGCATAACAGGGAGGCCGAATCCCAAATTCCGGAAGCTTCATCAGAAGTCCCTCGGGCGAGCCTGAGATTTTTAGCTCTCCATCATGGATGACGGCAATGCGATCCACATGAGCAATCACCTTTTCGACATCGTGAGTGGTTACGATTAAGGTGTGACCTTCCCGATGTAATTGGATCATAAATCTCAGGACTTCTTGAATGCCGGGGTAATCTAAAAAAGAAAAGGGTTCATCGAATAGAATCACCCGGGATTTCATGGCAAGCACTCCGGCAATGGCAAGACGTCTTTTTTCCCCTCCCGAAAGGTGGTAACAGGGTTTTTCGGAAAGGGTTTCAAGCCCCATCGCCCGAAGCGCCCAATCCACCCGTTCATCGATCTCCTGTTTTGAAAGTCCGAGATTTTCAGGACCAAAGGTAATATCCTCTCTCACTGTTTCTCCGACAATCTGGCTGTCAGGGTCCTGAAAGACCATGCCCATCAGACCACGGACTTGCTTTGATTCATTTAGCGTGTTGAATCCATTTACATGAACGGAGCCGGAAGTGGGTTTTAATAAACCGCTGATGAGACGAATGAGCGTGGTTTTACCGCTTCCGTTGGGTCCGCAGATGAGGAGAAATTCCCCCCCGGAGATCGCAAGATCAATTCCCTTTAACGCATACGTCCCGTCAGGATAGCGGTGATGGAGGTTTTTAATTTCGATCATTGCTCTTTCTCCCTCTCCCTTTGATGGGAGAGGGTGGGGGTGAGGGTGGAGACGGTTTGCATCTGTCGATACAACATGGGTCTGACCGCACGGGCCAGAACAATGGCCACTCCTGCTTTCAGGGCGTCCCCGGGAAGAAAGGGGATCATCCCGACCAGCCAGGCTTTTGACCATGACATGTTGGTGATCACCTTCAGCCAGGGAACTCCAAGACCGTAGATGATGAGTGATCCGATGATGACGGCTAAAACATCCACTGTGAGACGACGGGGAGATCGCTCGGAGGCAAAACCCGTGATCCATGCACAGAGAACAAAGCCGAAGAGGTAGCCACCGGTCGGACCCAGAATGTGGGCGAATCCCCCTTTGCCGCCATAAAAGACGGGCATCCCGATCGCTCCGACCAGAAGGTAGAGTCCCGCACTGGCGATCCCCCAGTGGCTTCCCAGGAGGAGACCCGAAAGAATAACGAAGAGGTTGGTCAGGACAATAGGCACAGGCCCGATAGGGACATGGATATAAGAGCCTACCGCCATCAAGGCGGCCATCAGGGATGTCAGGACGACCATCCGTAACTTTTCAACAGGCATCAGCAACCTCTCTTAGAATTTGTCTAAACTCCACAATCCGCATTCCGCAATCGAAATGATTGTCAACCAAAATTATTAAATAGGTTAACAAATAACATTTCCCCTGTCAATGGAAATCAAAAAATTTAAGAGAGAATGAAAAAATAGGTTGATTCTTAGAAGGAAGCTGCCCTATACTAAGATAGAACGGCAAGGGCTGAAGGGAGGGTTTATGTTTTTCATTGTCCGTCTGATCATCAACATGGTGGCCATCCTGATCATCGCCTACCTTTTCCCCGGGTTGATCCGGGTGGATAGTTTCTGGACGGCTTTGGTGACCGCTTTTTTGCTGGGAATTGTCAATGCTGTCATACGGCCCATCCTGGTCTTCTTCACCCTTCCCCTGACCCTCTTGACCCTTGGGCTCTTTCTGCTGGTCATCAATGGACTGATGCTCTGGTTGGTTTCTTTACTGGTGAGCGGATTTCATGTCGGTAGTTTCTGGGGGGCGGTGCTGGGGGCGATCCTCATCAGCATCGTAAGCTGGATTTTATCCAGATTTGTTCCCCGTTAACTCCCCTCTATTCCCCCCTTAAATTAAGAGGGGATGAAGGAGGGTTACTCTACCCTCCATCCAGGGTGTGGTGCTCCATCTTTCGATACCAGGAAACAGGATCAATGAAATATTCTTCCGTATCCTTGAGGGAAAGAAAATGCTCATTCTCCATTTTGGAGAGAAGGTCGAAGAATTGTTTCTCTTTGGGATCGATAGAGGCATCCCTGATGTCCGCATAGAACTTCGCCCCTTTTGCTTCGAAATCGAGGGCGATCCGGACTGCCTCTAAATCATCCGAATCGCCTTTGGCCTTTTCATTCGCCTTTTTTACAAAGTCGAACAAAATATCTTTTACCACGGTTTCTTGAACCTTCAGGGGTACGGTCTCAGGCCACTTCTCCTGCTTCGTCCACTTTTCATGGAGCTGTTTGAGTCGTTCGTAGTGCTCCAGCTCATCATCCCCGATCTGTTGAAACATCTTTTTGCCGAGAGAGTTCTTCGTCCTCTCAGCGTTTTTCAGATAGAATTCCCTTTCCCTCATCTCATTATTAAGGGCGACTTCCAAGGCATTGAGACGTTCTTTTTCATTCATCCTCATTCCTCCCTTTCGGCTCTCTTTTTTTCAAGGAAGACCGGAGGCAAATTTCTTCACCTGATAATCCCATTCTTGAGTCACAAGAGTCACTCGAGTCTTCCCTTCGTCAGGACAAAGGGAGGCTGTCACATAGCCGCCTCCCCCCTCGAACGTGAGGCATTGAGGGGTCTCCTCCGTTATCTCCAGCCCCATCCCTCCCTTGCCGAAAAATTTCTTCAGTTGTTGAGAGGTTTCTTCCTGGGACAGTCTTGTCCTGACCTCCAGGTTGAGCATTTCTTATCTCCTTATTTTATACTATCTCAGTTTTTTCTATTTATCAAGAAGCCCAGTTTTTCTGAAAATCTGCTATTTTTTCACTCTTTGCAGTTCGATCACCACGGGATTGATTGGATCGGGACAGGCGATCGTGGTTTTTTCTTTGTCCGCTTCCCAGGGGAATTCTCCTCCGTGACGAAGCACACGCCATGAAGGGAAAACAGCATGAAATGCCGAAGGGCAGATGGCCTTCGGGTTCCCCGACGTTCCCAGGATGAAATCCTGGCTCAAATCAAATTCCTGGCCGGCATAATGTCCGGCGGCGCAGGTTCCCTTGACCGAAATAATCTTTAAAATGACTTTTTCCGGGTTTGCCATAAAATCTCCTCCTTTCATTCTTTCACACCCATAGGCTGGATAACTTCATTCATATCATTTCTTTGCTTCTTAGGCAATAAGTTTTGCTTTACCCCGTTAGAAAGTTGGGTACTTTCTAACGGGGGTTTCATACCGCTTATTGCTCCTGATTGCCATTCGGCCTTAGCCTAAGGCCACGATCAACCCCACAAGAGCGCCCAGCGGGACGCTTACATAGGGATTGCAGGTAAGGGCTCAGGCGCTTCCGATACCCCGGGTGAGGTAGCTTAAAAGAAAACCGGCGAATCCGCCGATGACCAACCCTAAAACAATCCTGAAAATCATCGCTTCCTCCTCATTAAAAGTACCATCCCGATGCCCTTAAATCAAGGGAAGGTTTTTCCCTTATCTCCCAATCTTACTTTTGGGGGAGAAGGCATAGAAAACCAAACTGGCGGCCATTCCTAAAAAGCAGATGAGAAAGGAGAGGTGGTAGGCTTCGGCCGGGTAGTCGTTGTTTGTCCGGGGGAAGGATTCGATTACTTTTCCCAGGAGGGGCATGAAAATTCCTGCCCCGGCCATAGTGAAGAAATTGACGTAAGTCATCACTGTCCCCGAAATCGCCATGGGAAAGGAATCTTTGGCATGGGCATAGAGCGACATTCCAAAGCCGTGGAAAAAACCGATCAGAAAGAAGATGAGGCCGAAAAGGAGAGAATGCTCCATCCTCCATAAACCGATGAGAGGGAAAAGGCTGAAACAATAAAGGCTTAATCCCAACAAGGCAACGCTTTTGCGGGATTGAGCACAGCGGTCGGAGAGATGACCTCCAATGGGGCTTCCTACAATGCCGCCGACGGCCAACAGGATCAGGAGATTTCCGGCCTGGACAGGAGAAAATCCTTTGATATAAATCAGATAAGGCCCAAGCCATAGCCCCTGAAGGCTGACGAAGATTCCATACCTGAAAAAGGCCACTGCCCCGAACTGCCAGAAGGCAAGGGAACCGACAATCAGGCGAATCGATTGTAAAACCCCCATCTCCGGTTTATCGCCAGGGATGGAAGAAAATCTCTCCCCCCCGATCTTTTCTCCCTTCAGGATCCAGAAGACCAGAAAGCTGAGAAGGATGGCAATCCATCCGGTTATTAAGAAAGTCATCCTCCATCCTACCGTGGAGGCGAGAAAGGCAAGAGGAGAGGCGGCAAAGATGTTCCCGATGGTTCCCACAGAGGAAATGATACCCACAAGGGTGGCAAATTGTTCCGGGGGATACCGGAGTGTAAATGTTTTGAACGATCCCATCAGCATCGGAGCCATTCCAGCCCCGATCAGGATTCTTCCCAAAAGGACGGCATGAAAAGAATTCCCGAAGGCGAACAAAAAGGCTCCCAGGGCCCCGATGAGACAGGAGACGGACATGATCTTGCGGGGACCGATTCGGTCCAGCATTGGACCCATGGGGATTTGAAGCAGGGTAAAGGCGTAGAAGAAAGCCCCGCCGAGAATGCCAAACATTTCCGCATTCAGCCCGAGGTCGCGAATGAGATTGGGGGCGATGACGGCGCTGGAGACACGATAAAATTGGGAGAGGATAAAAAGGGCTGAGAGGACGGAGAAGATCAGGACGAGTCTCGGAGGGGAATTTTTTTCTGCCATGCCATTCAGATTAAAAGAAGTTGCCTCATTCGTCAATGATCATTGGAATGGAATGATCATTGGAGTTGACAAAAGGAATGATTTCCGCTAATTTTCCATCCACTCCAAATCGAAGGATTAAAAATGATTCTCGAATTCAAAGGAAAATGCCCGAAGATTCATCCGACCGCATTCATTGCCGAGAACGCCATGGTTATCGGAGAGGTCGACATCGGGCCGGAGAGCAACATCTGGTTTTACAGCGTCATCCGGGGTGACCTGAACTTTATCCGGATCGGGGCCGGGGTCAATATCCAGGACGGCTGTATCCTGCATATCGATAAGGAGTTCTATCCGCTAACGATCGAGGATGAAGCCGTTCTGGGTCACCGGGTCGTTGCCCACGGATGCAAGATCGGAAGAGGTTCGCTGATCGGCATAGGGGCAGTCGTGTTAAACGGCGCGGAGATCGGTGAAGAATCGATTGTCGGCGCAGGTTCAATCGTGACGCCCGATACGATCATCCCGCCGAAAACCCTGGCCTTAGGCGCTCCGGCCAAACCCATCCGTTTGCTGCAGGATAAGGACCTGAAGATGATCCGGGATACCCTTCAGGATTACCAGGATTTAAAAAAGTTCTACCAATCAAGCGGCCAGGCGACTTAAAAAAGGAGCCTTTCTTCTTTATTCCTTTTCGAACATCTCCTTGTCTGCTCCGCAAGCCGGGCAGACCCAGGTGTCTGGGAGTTTCTCGAAAGGAGTGTTGGGGGGAATGCCATTGTCCGGGTCCCCCTTTTCCGGATCGTAGATGTAGCCGCAGATGGTACATTTGTATTTTCCCATTTCAACCTCCGAATGATGCAATAGGAGCATTTCATTTGAGGAGCACTTCGTTTGAGGGTTTTAACCTTGATCCTCAAGGCCGAAGGTCGCTCCTAATAGCCCTGTGGTTTATTTTAAAATTTCGTCGTCGTAGATTTTTTCCAGTTTAAGTTTGTGTTTGCCTTCCTCCTGAATCAGAAAGGTGAAAAGCTTCTTTAAATCTTCATCAGGGTTCGATCCTTTTAGATCATCATAAAGTTTGACAGAATGTTCTTCCCTCTTCATAGCGATCCGAAGCATTTCAGCATAGGAGAGATTAGGTTTAACTTCTACCTCGACCATGTAGTCACTGATCTTAAGGTCGGGTATCTTTTCGATCCTCGCACCAGCAATCTTCTCCATGTTCAGTTTCTCTAACACCCTTCGGTGGCCCTCCTCCTCTTTGGCCAATGACAAAAACAGCTCTTTCCCTCCGGAAAATTTGGCATTCCGACTGGCCTCAGTGTAAAAATTGAAAGCCTCAATCTCCTTACCAACGGCAAACTGAATGATCTCCTTAAACTTCTTCTCCTCCATAACATTTCCTTTCGGGTCGTGAAATTGATCTCATTTTATGAAATGAACTTCCTTTGGTCAAGGGAAAATTATTACAGTTTTGAGTTTTGAGTTCGGTGTTCGGACTGTTTCACAGTTAAAAATTATTTTTAAAATATTTTATCTCCGAACTCCGAACTAATCACTGTGAACTATGTTCTCCTCAACAGCCTCATCGAATTGAGGATGACCAGGAGGGAGCTGGCCTGGTGCATCACGGCTCCTAGGATCATGGTCATCCATCCCTGGGCTGAGAGAAAGACCAGCACGGTGTTAAAGACAAGGGCAAAGGCGATATTTTGTTTGATCACCCGAAGGGCCTTGCGGGAGAGGCGGATCGCTGCGGGGATCTTTTCGAGTTCATCCGTCATCAATGCGATGTCGGCTGTCTCGATGGCAACATCCGTTCCTGCCGCACCCATGGCGATGCCGACATCCGCAGCGGCCAGTGCAGGCGCATCATTGACCCCGTCACCAACCATGGCCACTGTCCGGCCCTGTTTTTTCCACTCCTTTACCCTCAACACCTTCTCTTCGGGAAGAAGATTTGCCTCGTACCGGATCCCTAATTCTTTTCCAATCCGGTTGGCGACCGCTTCGCTGTCGCCCGTGAGCATCCAGATTTCAGACAGTCCCTCTTTCCTGATCCTGTCGATGGCGGACTTCGCCTTCTCCCTCAAGGTGTCCGCAATGGCGACGCTTCCGATGATACGATGGTTCAGAGCGACGAGCAGCGTGGTCGCGCCTTCCGACTCCGTCAATTTCAACCTCTCTTTGACGGATTCCGGAACGTCAACTTCTTCCTCCTTGAGGAACGAAGGGCTTCCCACCAGGATGTTACCGGCATTCGATTGAACCTTTACACCCTTACCCCGAAAGTTCTCGAAGGACTCCGGATGGGGGAGGGCGAGACCCCATTCTTCGGCTTTATCCATGATGGCTCTGGCCAGGGGATGTTCGGAGCGTTTCTCGGCAATTCCGGCACAGTAGAGGACCTCTTTTTCATCCGATCCGTCAAGGGCGTTTACCGCCGCCACCTTGGGCCTTCCATGGGTAAGGGTCCCTGTCTTATCCATCAGGAGGGTCTCCAATCTTCCCAACTGTTCGAGGTAGGCCCCTCCTTTGATTAGAATTCCCTGCCTGGCTGCATTTCCGATAGCCGCCACCACGGCGGTAGGCGTCCCCAGAATCAGGGCGCAGGGGCAAGCGACAATCAGGATGGTGATCGCCCGGATGGGATCTCCCGTAACGAGAAACGTTGCGAGGGCGATGAGAAGAATGGCCGGGATAAAATACCGGGCAAAACGGTCCATCAGCCTCTGTGTCGGCGACTTCTGAGCCTGGGCATCCAGGATGAGACGCTTGATCTGGGCAAGCTTGGTATCTTCGGCCACCTGGGTGGTTTCGATTTCACAAGAACCGGACTCGTTAATGGTTCCGCAGTAGACCCTGTCCCCAACCCCTCTTTCAACGGGAAGGGTTTCTCCGGTGAGCATGGACTGGTTGATCGAACCGCATCCGGAGATAATTTTCCCATCCACCGGGATCCTCTCTCCGGGCTTGACGATCACGATCTCCCTGGCCTTGACCTCCTCGATGGGAACCCGAATCTCCTCTGACTCCCTTTTCACCCAGGCTGTCTTCGGAGAGAGCTGAATCAAAGAAGAGATCGCTTTTCTTGCCTTCCCAACGGTGAGATGTTCGAGGAATTCGCCAAGAAGCATGATAAAGACGACCGTTGCCGCCTCCTGATAGGCGCCGACAGAAGTTGCGGCGATGGCGGCAATGGAAACCAGGGTGTCCACATTTAAATCGGGGATGAGGAGGGCCTTGATGGCGCTCTTCAAAATGGGGTAACTTCCGAGGACCAAAGAGGCGATGGCCAAAAAGGTCGGGAGGCCCATTGGCCCCAAATGGAACCATTGAGAAATCCAGGACAGGGCCAGCATCATGCCGGAAGCTGCCATAAAAAAGGAGGGTCTCATGCCTCTCCAGAAGGTGCGCGTCCTCTGGGCAAAACCCTCCCTGACGATGTAACCGGGCTTGGTGATGGCTTTTTTGATCCCTTCCTCTTGCACCCGGTGGGGGTCATAGTGGACCGTGGCCGAGGAGAGGACATAGCTCACCTCCACGGAGAGAACTCCGGGAAGATGTTCAACCGAGCGTTCAATATTGAGAGCGCAGTCCGCACAGTGGATTCTGTCGATCGGAACGATAACCTTGGACTTGCCTTCGAACTTCTTTTCTTCCATCATTCTTCAAGAAAACGCAAAGCACATAGAACAGAGCGCAGAGCGCATAGCGAAAAAATCTTTTTAATCCGCAATCCGCATTCCGAAATCGGAAATAGTATTAATCGCCCCAGCTCCAGTAGCCTGTATTGTGAAGGCTGTAGTACTGATCGTTCAGTAACTTCTCGTGGAGTTCCTCTTCGCCGGCCAGCTGTTTATACATATCTTTGCCCCGGGGGTCTCGGGTCAGCTCCGCCATCGAGCGATAGTAATTCTGGGCCTTCTTCTCCTCCCGGATGGCAATTTTGAGGGCGTCAAGATCCGTGAGCTGATCCTGGCCTTGCGGTTTTCCCGGCTTCAAGGGGATCTTCTTGTGTTTCAGGCTCGTTCCCTCGTAAAGGATCCACTCCCCTTTCTCCTCGAGCGATTTGAGAAGGGACTTCAACCTCTGATAGTGGTTCATCTCAAATTCGGAGAGCTGCTGAAACATATCCTTCCCTCTCGGATTCTTCGTCATCTTAGCGGCTTTGGAGTAAGCCTGGTAAGCGTCCTTTTCCGCTTCCATGGCGACCCTGACCGCCTTCATATCCTCCCGGCCGGACCAGGGCATCTCTTTCCCGCA
Organism: Deltaproteobacteria bacterium; assembly: GCA_020059605.1. Classification (GTDB taxonomy): domain Bacteria; phylum Desulfobacterota; class BSN033; order BSN033; family UBA1163; genus RBG-16-49-23. Next base: position 37,289 of record JAGVBT010000162.1, on the reverse strand, counting down.
GGCCTTACAGTGAAGACCTTTTTCCCTCCTAATGACATCCTCGACGCTTTCAAATCCTTCGAGAGTCATATCCGCCTCGGCGCCGCAACTCCGGCATGCAAAGGTTTCATGGGAATGTTCGGCGATTTCGACCTCCTTGCCGCACGCCTTACAAATTCCCCTTTTCTCTCTTCGGATGACATCCTCCACTTTGTCAAATCCTTCCAGGGTGATGTCCGCTTCGGCCCCGCAATGATGACAGGCATAGGTCTCTTTTGTAGTCATGTTATCCCCCTCTTCATTGAAATATTATTTAGCCAATGCCCCCACGATCTCCCTGCAGAAAGCGGGAAGATCATCAGGCTTTCTCGAGGTAATGAGGTTTCCATCCCTGACCACTTCGGCATCGACATAGTTCGCTCCGGCATGGATGAGATCATCTTTGATTGCAAAAAAACTCGTCACCTTCTTCCCTTTCAGAATTCCTGCAGAGGCGAGCATCCAGCCAGCATGGCAGATGGCGGCAACGACCTTTCCCTTTTCATAAGACTCCTTAACCATCCTAACCATTTCCGGGTATCGTCTCATCATATCCGGGGCATAGCCGCCGGGGATGACGACCCCATCGTATTGGGACATGTCAATCTCTTTTGCCTCTTTATCCACTTCGACAGGATATCCGTACTTGCTGGTATAGGAGCGAGCGCTTCCGGTGCCTACGATCGTGACCTCAGCCCCTTCTTCTTTTAAGCGATAATAGGGAACCCAGAATTCATGATCCTGGTAAAGATTTTCCACCAGAATCACCACCCTTTTTCCTTTGAGCCGCATCTGTTTTTACTCCTTTCTTAAACATAAAAAGTTTTAAAGGTTAGGGTGACGACGCCCGTTTCGTTTTTGGGTTACGTTGTTTGCCTTCTGACCTTAACCCAACGACTCTAATCAAAACTGGCCTCCTAACCATAACCCAACAACTACCAAACAAAAACTTTGTCATTATTCATTGATGGGTTTGTCCTTCTTTCCCATCAGTCTGGGATCGATATTTCCTGGTCCGCCGCAATCCGGAATATAACAGGTCACATCGCTGAAGGTGCAAGCCTGTTTGCAGGATGGACATTGGTCTGGCACGGTCTCGGCTCCGAAGGTATAACTGCAATTCGAACATTTCCACTGCGTCATTAGATCACCTCCCTTCGAAAATGCGGAGTGCAGAATGCGGAGTACGGAATAAAAATATTTCGTATCACTTTAGGGGTTTTAAAAAAATATCTAATCCCCCTTCATCCCCCTCGGTTGCGAGTCGAAGCGACTTTGTCAAAAGGGGGAAATCTTTTTACCTCCCTTTGGCAAAGGGAGGTGGCCTGCCTGCGCGAAGCCGCTTCGGCGTAGGCGGGGGAGGGATTTTACAAGTTTTTTCAAACAGCTAAATTGTTACAATATTTCTTTAATTCCGAAATCCGAATTCCGAAATGAATTTAATCTTCATACAGATTCAAATCATAGCCGGTCTGGATGGCCCTTACATTTTCTTTGGCATAGGACCTGGGAAGCATTTTCTCCAGCTCCATGCGGCTGATATCGATGTCGATCAATCGAAAAAGCCGTCCCAGGGCGATCATGTTTCCAAAAATTGCCTTGCCGAACTTTTCAATCCCCATCATCCCGAAAGGAACCTCCTCGTCCGTGCAAAGCCCGGTGTCACAAATCGTCTTTTGGGCGATGAGTTGATCCCCTTTCCGATGGAGCCGGACCAGGATGTCCGCTTCATCAATCATTGGATTTTCAATAGGCATCCGGTCGTAGGTGAGATAGGCGGTAATTTTCTGGTTCCGGATGGAAGAATCGTAATCGAAAAGAAGGGCGACCTCATAGCCCAACTCCTTCAACGCCATGGCCAGAACATGCGAGACGACCCTCACCGATTGACCGCCCACTCCTGTAAAGACGATGCGTTTCATCCTTGTTCTCCGCGCAACATCCTATTCTTTCAACCTTCCCACAACCGGAAATTTTAGCACAAGGTCCTCCCCATGGGGGGCGGCTTCCATGTCCTTGGTCAGATTCTTTCCTGCGATGTGGCATCGCATCCTTTTCTCTCCCTGGAAGAGAGGGCTTGAGGAGAGATCATAGATCTTTCCTTTATAACCGATAAAGATGGGCCTGCCTTCTGAGCCATCAACATGGCTTAGCTCCTCGATCGTATAATGTTTAAGATCTTCTTCAAGGATCTCCGGTTTTTCCTCCATCTCGGGCTTCGCCCCGGCCTTCACCTCAACCTCGGCCTCTTTTTTGGCAATTCCCAGTTCATCGTCTTCAAGATGATCTCTCACTCCTTCGACCACATGGAACCGCTCATCAAACCATTTAAACATCTGATGGGCCGTTTTGAATCCCTGCCGCCTTCCATTCAACTCGATGCAATCGCTGATGATATCTACAAAGCTGAACCCCTGGTAAAGCAAGGCCTCCCGGATGCAAGCTTTGAAATGATTGAGGTGGTAGACGGTCGTGCGTGCGAAGAAGTAAGGCGTCTGCGCGGTTAGAATTTTGCCCAGGCGCAGGGGTGGATACATTTCACCCCGTGGCGATGTGATCGTTTTGGTTCCCTTCGGGGTGGTCGGTCCGGCCTGGCCCCCGGTCAAACCATAGATCTCATTGTCATTGCAGAAGACGGTGATATCCGGATTTCTCCTCGAGGTGTGGAGGAGGTGATTCCCGCCAATGGCCCCGAGGTCGCCGTCTCCGGACAGAACCACCACCTTCAAATCGGGTCGGGCCGTTTTGATCGCCCCGGCCGCGGTCAGCGCTCGGCCATGCGGGGTATGAACGGCGTCGAAATTCATATATCCGCCCATCCTGCCGGAGCATCCGATTCCTGAAACGATTGCCGTGTTCTGATAATCCAGGCCGAGTTCTTTCAGGCCCATCGCCACATTCTTTAAAACGGCGCCGATGCCGCATCCCGGACACCAGGTGTGGGGGAAACGCCTCATCTTTAACAGTTCTTTGTAAGAGCGGTCGATCATCTTTCTTCCTTTAATCGCTCCTCGATCTGACTTTGAATCCACTGGAATTTAAATCCCCCTCCCAGGCAGGGGACCTTCAAGACCTTACGGCCGATGGCCCATTCGGTCCAGCTTGCATATTGCCCGTCATTTCCTTCGACGACGATGATATGGCGGTAGGAGGCGGCCACCTCCTTCATTTCCCTCTCGAGAACGGGATAAATCCGGATGGGCCGGAAGACGGAGAACCGCTCCTTCAAGGGTGAGACAATCCTTGAAGTGATTCCAAAGACAATGAGCAGGGTCTCCGAGTTCTTACAGGGGAGATATTCATACAAGGGGTACTTCTCGGCCACCCGAAAATGGCGTTCCTTTAACTCCCGGAGCCATTCGCGGTAATTCGCAGGATCGCTCGTCTTCACATTCCCTGATTTGTCATGGGCTGTCCCCGTAAAGAGTCTCCGCCCTCGGCCGAGGGACTCTTTGGTGCGCGGAATGACCTCCGTTTCAATGACATCAAGATCGACGATTTCATAGAGATGGGAGAGGAAAGCATCCGCAAGGAGGATGATGGGGGAGAGGGACTCCTCTGCAGCATTGAAGGCCGTCACGGTCAGGCGGAAAGATTCCTCGACAGAATTGGGATAGAAGGCGATGGGATAGTAATCGCCCGCACTTCCTCCTTTGACCTGGAGGAGGTCTGACTGGGCGGGTTGGGTGGGCATGCCTGTCGAAGGTCCCACCCTCATCGAATTGACGAAGACGCAGGGAGCCTCAACGACATGGCCCCATCCGAGGGCCTCCTGCATGAGCGTGAAGCCCGGCCCTGAAGTGGCGGTGAAGGATTTGACGCCTGCCAGGGATGCCGAAATCGTGGCAATGGCGGCGGCAATTTCATCCTCGGCCTGAAGAAAACGAAATCGAGACTCTTCCTCCGAATAAAGGGCGGCCTGCTGTAAAATCTCCGAGGTGGGGCTGATGGGATATCCGGCAAAGTATGTGGCTCCCGCCCGGATGGCTCCCCGAAAGATGGCTTCATTTCCTGAGAGAATTTGCTTCATCTTTCTTCTTTCAAAAAAAAACCGAACTCCTGTACGGAACGGTTTGAAACCGTTCCCTACCCATCCTTCACCCGTCCATCACCTCGATGGCAATGTCAGGGCAATAACGCTCGCACTGGTAGCACCGGATACACCCCGGTTTCTCAACGATCTCGTCCATCTCGAGCGAGAGGACCCCCACCGGGCAGACCTCCACGCAGAGAATGCACCGCTTGCAATAAATCTCATTCCAGACCACATTGATACGCGGCTTCATAATATATACAGACTCAGACGAAACCCCTATTAACAAATTCCTAAAATAGAAGTCTCTGGTCTAAAGGTAAGGTTAAAGACGCCCGTTTGGTCGAGGGGTTAGGTCGTTGGTCAAAAAACATTAACCTTAACCTCTCAACCTAACCTAAACCGGCTTCCTTACCTTAACCCAACGGCCATTTTCATTTCGCCATTCTGAGATCAATTTTCTGCCGGCTTCAAAGGCCTGCTGAAGGGCCTCCGGGTGCTTGACGATATCGCCCTTTGCGTCGACTCCCCGGAAAAGCAATTCCCCTGCATATTCGGCGTTGAAGGTATCAAAAAAATATTTGGCCGTAAGGATGGCTCCCTCAAAGACTTTCTGTCCTTTTGTAGCCCCGATAGAGATGAAAAACCCCTTCCTCTTCCTTCCTTCTTTTCCAAGGGTAGCCTCTTTTAACAGGTACTTCTTTGCCCAGAGCGCCTGGGATCGATCGATCAGGGCCTTGGCCCAGGCGGTAACGCCGTAAAAGAAGATGGGGGAAGCAAGAACGATGATATCCGATTCTAACAGTTTCGGATAAATCTTCTGCATATCATCAAGGATGATGCATTGACCGGTTTGATCACACCCATGGCATTCCTTGCAGGGAGTGATGCAGTAGTCGGTTAGGTGGATGCGGTCCGTCTCTGCGCCTTCCTTTTCCGCGCCTTTTAGTACTTTTTCCAGTAAAAGGTCCGTATTTCCATCTTTACGAGGACTACCGAAGATTCCCAAAACCTTCATTTCCAGCTCCTTTGTTGAATTGATACAATGACTCCCTCCCCTTCATTCTCTCCTAAGAGACTGTGTCGTACTTAGCCATTCGTCCTTCGACACACTCAGATCGCTTCGACTCGCAACCGAGACGAACGGCTAAGGGATTGATGTTTAACATGTCGTAGCCCGTTCGTGGTGAGGCTCTCGAACCACGAACGGACTACGATACACTCTCTAAGGGGGGAGGGATAGTTGCAGAACGGGTTGGCCAGGGAATCGAGTTGAGGTCCCTCAATCCATCGAGCAGAGGTTTGTCGATTCCCTTGTGTTGAATCATTACCTTGAAGATTTCCCCCATTCCCGTTTCCGGCTCGATCAGATGCATCAGGGAGAGTCTTAATCTCAGCCCATCCAGATCAGAACCCTCTTGATTCAAAGACTCGATCTCTTGAAGGATGCCGAGGGCGATTAAAAAACGGTACTGGGATACAAGACCCGTAAAGCCAAGTCCAACCTCTTCCCCTTTGGTTATCAAACTCGTGAAGTTGACATGGGAGGTGATGTCCTGTTCTCCCAGCCGTTCATAAGGATTTTCTGAGATCTGGTGTTGATGGTAACAGAGAAGCGTTCCATGACGACGATGGGGAAGGTACAGCTCTTGGGCGAGATACCCGTAATCAATGGTCAGGACAAATCCCTTGTTCAGGAAAAGTCCCATCTTCCCCATCCAATCCATGGCCCTGAGATTGACTTCCGCCCTCTGTCCTTCCTGGAGCGTGACGGACATCGATTCAAAGTAAGAGAGGAGTCCTGGATCTGACAGTTCACCTACGACCTCCCTCAGTTGATCGTTATACCGGGTCACATAAATCTCTTTTAACTGACCGCTGTCAAGGACCACGAGGTGAACAGGAAAGGCGTCAACCAGCTCATTGGAAAGGATGCAACCCGAGATTCGGTTTTTTCCCTTCCCGAAGCCGGCGGGGTCCATCCATCGGATCTTCCCTTCTTTTTCATATGAATGAAGCCTCTCTTTCTGTTCTTTGAGAAAAGAGGGGCTCGTTTCAACAAGGAAATATCTGAGGCCCTTGAAGAAATGGGGCGCATTCCTGTTTGCCCAGTTTAGGATATCCTGGCAGAGAAATCCCCTGCCTCCTCCCATCTCGACCACCTCAAAATTCTCTTCTCCTAAAATCTCGGCCATCTGGGAGAGTTGTTTGGCGACCATTGCGCCGAAAAGAGGATGGACGCAGGGACCCGTATAATAGTCGCCTTCTTTTCCAATCCTGACCCCTCCCGATGAGTAATAGCCATACTGGGGGTGATAAAGACACCACTCCATAAACTGAGAAAAAGGGACGGGTCCCTTTTTCTCAATCCGGGAGAGAATCCATCGTTTCAGCGCTTCGCTCCGGCTTTCTCTCTCTGTTTCCATATACAAAGAAGTTCCTGATTATGGTAACCGGATTGGACCAGTTCCCATCCTTTTTCTCCCCTTTCCTTGAAGATGTTTTCTAACCATCCGGTCCCCGCCCTGGATGCATCGTGGACAAAACATTGACCCGCCTGATCACACCGGATGATCTTCTCTTCCTTCTGTGGGGACGGAGGAAGTTTGTGAATTGAAATTTCATATTTCCACCGGATCATTCTCTTTCCCTTTCATGTTTCATAGGCCAGGACGCGAATTAAACCGATCGTGGCTCCGGTATCATCCGTTGTCGAGGTATCGCTGACCGAGATAATTCTCTTCACTCCGGTTTTTTTAAGAAATCGGTTTACCTCCTCATCCAGCCCTTTCAGCTCCTTAATGGTTTTGAAAATCCTCAATTCCGTTGTAAATGTCTTTACCTTCATGCTTTTTCTCTCCGTCACGGTTCCTCCTCCTTTCTTATCGAAGGGTCATCCGATATTTTTGGACCAAATGATGAGGGAAATAGGATTCCTTGGCCTTCCTCAACCCTTCCTCCCCTAAATCCTGCTCCCGATTGACATAGGTGTATCCTGACCAGTGACTTTGAAGAAAGGCCTGGTTGAGCGCCGGATATAGTCCTTCGAAATCCGGATTGGCCTTTTCGATATGAACCACCACCGTTTCTTGATTGAGTGGCTCTCCCAGGGTAAATGCCTCTACTTTCCCATGGATCAGGATGGCTCCTCCCTTTATTCCCAGTGCGCCAAAATGGGTGAAAGCCTCTTTGATCGCTGTGAATTCATTCGTCAAACCCGGGTCCGCCTCGCAATGTCTCAGGTCGCACCATGCGGCTTGAAGTTCAAGGCATTCCGAAATCTGTTCGGGGGCGAGAGGGACATATTGATAGTCGTACTTCTCCTTGAACTTTTTGATGTGGTTTCTCTTCCGGTGATATTTTCTCCCCTGCAATTGGATTAAATCGTTTACCAGGTAGATATAATCGCTTTGATCGCGATCAGGCTCAGCCACGATCCCCTCTGACTTCCAATCGATCAGGGAAACCACCTCTTCGGGGACCCGGTTGATTCTGGGGGGGATGCCCTTTTCGCGAAGATCATGCAAGAGAGTTCGATAACATTCTATCATATTACTCTCTCCGATGGGAGGGAAGAAAAAAGAATTTTTCCCTTTATCGGAAAAGAGACAGATGAAGTCTTGGAAGCGGCTGATCCCGGTCTGATAGCACTTCTGCCAGATGAAAAGGTTGGTGAAGGTAAATTCCGAAATGGTGGGGGGAAAGCGGGTAAAGGCTAAATCGAGAATTGGCTTGTCTTCGAGAGAGAGGTCTTTAAAACGAGGGAACTCCGGCAGATTTTTCCATGATTCCTCCATGCGGAACTGGCTCCTTCCATCACCTTAAAAATAAAGGTTTCGTCTGAAGACAACGGTCTTTCGATAAACTCAAGGCCGAGAGCACTGTCGAAGGGTAACGATGCCCGTATCGTTATTAAAAGGCTACGGTTATTGTTTTTTAATTTTTTTTGCGTCACCGTTACCTGTAACCGAAACTGGCCTCGTAACCATAACCTTCAAGCAACACCTCTTCCTTTTTAACGAATCAAGTGGCTGACCATGGTGCAAATCTCAGCCGGATTAAAAGGCTTATAGATGAAACCATAAACACCCAGATCGATGGCCTCCTTTAGAAACGGATCTCCTCTTTCCGAAACCATTAAAAGGATTCGTGAAGACCATGTTTTTTTTAATTGGAGAAGGAGGTTTTTCTCGCGGACTCCCGGAGTGTCAATGCTGAGGATAAAGACATTAAACCCCTCCCCATTCAGGAGAGGTTTCACCTGAAAACCACTGTCCAAGATGACAACGTCGTGCCCCTCTTTTTCAAGGCATTCCCTTAAAAAACCCCGGCTGGCTAAATCATGGTCAACAATACAGATTCTTCCCTTCACCGCTCCTCCCCCTGTAGAGACATTTTAATAAAATGGTTCTCTAAGAAGGGAGTTAACGTTTCCTCTGTTCGAGACGGTTTTCGAGAATAACGCTATCAACAATCTCGCCGCAGAAGATGCACCTCCAGCCGAAGAATTCCTCGGAGATGCCAAAGAACTTCTCGTAAACCATGACTCCACCGCATCGATAGCACTTCATAATAAACCTCCTGATTAGAGATCAAGCAAATTTCATACCAAAAATAGAGTTAAGTCCGCAGGGTAAGGTAAATGAGCCTGTTTTAGTTCATACTTCCCGCGCTAATTCCTCTACACAATGGGACTGTGTTACGCTTAGCCATTCGCCCTTCGACGGGCTCAGGACGAACGGCCCTGCCTGCCGGCAGGCAGGTAAATAATTGATTTTTAATGTGCCGTAGTTCGTTCGTGGTGAGCCTGTCGAACCATGAACAGACTTGTGACACAGTCACAGCGGGAGGATTTGCATATTAAAGACAAAATTTTAAAAAGAAAGTTCTTGGGATTAATATAAAAGAATCTGACTACTTAAAGGGAAGAGAAAGGAGAAAATTGTATGTTTTTAGACATTAAAAATGTAGATGTGCTTTATTTATGATTGAAAATCCTTTAATTTCAAAAAGTTGTAAGTGTGTCCAATTTTAGACAATAATGTATTAAAATCATTCTTTTGAAAGTCCGTAACGCTTCATTTTCCCATAGAGGGTGGAGCGATTAATCTTCAGTTTTTGGGCTGCCTGGTGTTTGTTCCAGTTTGTTTCTTTCAGGGTTTTTAAGATCAGGTCTTTTTCAAAATCCTGCAGGGTGACAAGTTCCTCTGCCTGGAAAGATTTCTGAAGGAGGTAATGTGGAAGGTCTTTGGGTGAGATCTCCTCCTTTTTGGCAAGAATAACCGCGTGTTCGATCACATTTTCCAGTTCACGGACATTTCCAGGCCAGGAATGGGCCAGAAAGATTCTCATCACTTCGGCGGAGAAGTCAGCAACTTTTTTCCCTTTTTCGCGGCTAAATTTATCAAGGAAATGAGACGCCAGGAATGAAATATCATCCTTTCTTTCCCGTAATGGGGGGATTAAAATCGGGATGACATTCAGGCGGTAATAAAGGTCCTCCCTGAAGTTTCCTTTTTTCATCTCCTCCATCAGGTTCTTGTTAGTGGCGGCAATCACCCTTACATCGACCTCCAGCGTCTCCTCTCCTCCAACCCTCTCAAACCGGTGATCCTGAAGAACCCTGAGGAGAAATATCTGGGTGGGAGGGGAGACTTCACCGATCTCGTCGAGAAAGATCGTCCCTCCATGGGCGAGTTCGAATCTGCCGGTCTTTCTCCGGATGGCGCCGGTGAAGGATCCTTTCTCGTGGCCGAAGAGTTCGCTCTCGAGAAGATTCTGAGAATAGGCCGAGCAATTGGCGACGATAAAGGGCTTGTTCTTCCTCGGGCTGTGATAGTGGATCGCCCGTGCGATGAGTTCCTTTCCCGTGCCGCTCTCTCCCTGGATGAGGACGGTTGAATCGGTATGGGAAATGTCGGAGATCAATTCGTAGATCTCCCGCATCCGGTCACTCTTCCCGACGATATTTCCAAAACTGTATCGCTTCTCCAGGGCCTGAGCGAGAAGGATGTTCTTGCTTCTTTCCTTTTTCAGCTCGTCATGGAGGTCTTTGATCCGGAGCATGACCTTCACCTTGGCCAGGAGTTCCTCATTGATGAAGGGTTTGGTGAGATAGTCATCCGCCCCGATATTGAGGCCATTGATCTTGTCCTGGAGGCTGGCCCGGACGGTGAGGATGATGACGGGAATGAACTTCAGAAATTCGTCCTCTTTAATGTTCTGGCAGATCTTTCTTCCATCCTCGTTGCCGAGCATCACGTCGAGGAGGATCAAATCGACCGGCACCTCTCCCTCCGGGGACTTCCGCCGTTCGGCCTCAAGAAAGGCCATCGCTTCGGAACCGGACAAAGCCGTAAAGACCCGATAGCCTTCCAGCTCGAGAAGCACGGTGATCATCTCCACCGTATCTCTCTCATCATCGACGACCAGTATTCTTTTCGCCCCTTTTTCTTCCATGAATGCCTGACTATATGAATGAAACAACAGCGTTAATATGACCGAACTGCCTTCCGATGTCAATCCTTTGTATTCTGCAATCAGCGATCTAAGTTATGAGGTTTCGCAGGGCGGGATCTTCTCGATGAGCTTCTTCTTTTTTTCCGGTGTCAGTTCCTCTTTGATGGCCCAATCTCTTTGGGCAAAGGAGTCCTGTGTTTTGATGAGGAGCCACTGTTTTCCGGTCCCCCTTCCTCTCATCAAAACAAGGGAGAAACCTCCCTTCAATTTCTTTCCGTTTAGAGTGAAACGGAGTTTGCCCTGTCTTAAGGCGATCTCAGGGTCTCCTTCTGCTTCGAACTCCCCGGAGTCCCAGATGAGAACGGAGCCGGCCCCATAAAGGCCCTCTGGGATGATTCCTTCAAAACTTCCGTATTCAAGATCGTGGTCTTCCACCCTCACGGCAAGCCTCTTATCCGCAGGGTTCATGGAAGGCCCCTTGGGAACGGCCCACGATTTTAAAACGCCGCCGATCTCCAGCCGGAAATCGTAATGGAGACGAGTGGCATGATGCTCATGGACAATAAATTTCATCTACTCCCCCCTTTTCTAAGGGCGATCAGGATTCCGGCAAAGATCAGGATTCCTCCGGTGATCTTTAAAGGGGTCAAGCCTTCTCCGAGGATGAAGAATGCTAAGATCGTCGAACCCACCGGTTCGCCCAGGATGGCGATCGCTACCATCGGGGCAGGAAGGTATTTGAGGGCCCAGTTGAAGGTGGTGTGGCCGATCAACTGGGGAATGAGCGCAAGAAGAAAGAAATAGAGATAGGTGGACGGGGAATATCCGAAGAAAGGTTTTTGAAAAGTGAGGGAAATTAGGATCAATACGACCGCTCCTGCAAAATAGACCGGGAAGATATAGGAGAGCAGGTCCTGCCCCTTTCTCATCTTCCTTCCTATCAGAAGATAGCCGGATGCGGCCATGGCTCCAAGCATTGCCAGCCCATCCCCTAACAGGGCATTCTCCGCCAACCTCATATCCCCAACGCTGATCAGTCCGCTCCCTAACACGGAAAGGATGATTCCCAGGATTAAACTCCGTCCAACCGGTTCTTTAAAGAAGAGCCAGGCCCCTAATCCCACAAAGAGAGGATTGGTGGAAACGAGAACGACCGAGCTTGCCACAGAGGTGAATTTCAAAGAGGCAATCCAGAACGCGAAGTGAAGGGCGAGGAAGACTCCGGAGAGCATCAGCCATCCTGATTCCGCCCTGCTCCATCCTTTCCAGATTTTTTGGTAACCTGCAAAAGGGAGCAGGAAGAAAGAGGCAAGGGTCAACCGGTAGGCGGCAATGATGAGCGCCGGCGCATCACAGAGCTTGATGAAGATCGACGCTGTGGAGATGGCAACGATGCCGATGGGAAGAAACAGATAGAGCCGAATCATCCAAAACAGCTTATCTCAATACGGAATTCTCTTCAAGTTAAAAAATATTCAAAACCCTCCGACATCTTTTATTGATTGAAGTCTGGTAATCGGGTATTATTGGGTTATTGGAATTTGAGAAAATTGGAATTTAATTCAAAGGGGGGATTCAAATGGATATCTTCGAGTTGATGGAAAAGGGAGGACACGAGCAGATCATCCTTAACTTCGACAAGGAGACAGGCCTGAGAGCGATTATCGCCATCCACGACACCACGCTCGGTCATGCTTGCGGCGGAACGAGGATGGTCGACTATGCCTCGATGGAGGATGCGCTCAAGGATGCCATGAGGCTCTCAAAGGCCATGACCTACAAGTGTGCGGCGGCTGACGAGGACAAGGGAGGCGGGAAAGGAGTGATCTGGGGCGATCCGAAGAAAGATAAAACCGAAGCCTACCTCAGAGCCTATGGGAGATTTATTGAGATGTTGAAAGGGCGTTTCGTCACAGGGGCGGCTGACCTCAACCTCAATGAGGCCGACGGTTCCATCATGGGCAAGGAAAGCCGCCACATTCTTGCAAGGCCCAAAGAGGAAGGAGGCTCCGGAAACACCGGGGTGATTACGGCCTATGGGGTTTTTGTGGGATTGAAGGCGTGCGCAAAGTTCATCTGGGGCAATGAAGACCTTCGTGGTAAAAAGATTGCCGTCCAGGGACTGGGAGCGGTGGGAGAACCCCTGCTGGGATATTTAAAAGAAGGAGGCATGGAGATTATTGCCACGGACATCAATGAAAAGGCGCTTCAGGTTCTTCAGACAACATATGGCTACCAGGCGGTCAAACCCGAAGAAATCTATGGGGTCGATTGCGATATCTTCTCCCCCAGCGCCATTGGTGGTATCCTGAATGACCGGACCATTCCAAAATTGAAGTGCAGGGTTGTGGCGGGTTGCGCCAATAATCAGTTAGAAAACGAAGAGCGGCACGGCCGGATGCTCCATGAACGCGGAATTCTCTTTGCGCCGGACTATGTCATCAATGCCGGGGGGGTGATCCAGGCCATCGATGAGGAACAAGGCTTCAATCCGGCACGGGTAAAGATGAGGACAGAGAGAATCTATGAGCGCCTCCTTTTTATCTTTGAGACCGCCAAAAAAGAGGGCATTCTTCCCCTGGAGGCGGCCAACCGCTATGCGGAGATGCGGATCCGCGAGGTCCATAAGGTCAAACGCCTCCATGTGCCGGAGTAGTTGATTAGAAAATAACCCCGTTATCTCCCTCTCCCTTGGTGGGAGAGGGTGGGGGTGAGGGGGAAACAGCTTATCCACCCCCACCTCAATCCTCCCCCATCAAGGGGGAGGATAATGCCTGGTTATTTTCAGGGGTCAGGTTTTCTTACCCCTCACAATGGATTACTATGCAAAAAGAAGTTTCACTCACCATCACCGATGTCTATCGTCAACGATTTCCCGAACTGAGTTTTGGAATCGGGACGATCCGGGACTGTGCTTATTTTGAAAAGAGCGAGCCCTTCAAACTTTATAAAAGGGAGCTCCTGCGAAAGATGAAAAGGAGGGCAACTCTCCTCGAGATTGAAGAGCGGATCCAACTCTACGATCGGTTTTTTCAGGAATGGGGATATGCCTGTCCGCTCCCGGGCCATTTCAAAAAGGTGATCCAGATGGGTTTTCCGATCGTCAACCTCTATATCGACACCCATATCATCGCAGAGATGTGTCACGGCATCCTGATGGCCATTCAGGACCTGGACCGTTTCGAGGATCCATGGAGGCTCGACCTTGCGGATGACGGAGAGACCTTCGAAGCGGTTTCGGGCAAAAGGATCACCTGTAAGCAAGACGAGATCGTCCTTCGCGATGAGAAGGGAATCGTCTGCTCTCTTTTCCAGGGGCCTGATTTCAAAACCAGGATCGAATCGTCCAGCCAGAATATCGTCGTTTATGTCTTCGCCGCCCCCGGAATAGTGGAAGAACATGTGTCTAACGGGATTCGACTGGCTCTCGAGATTTTAGAAAAATTTGGGGGTGGAAAATATTATTGGTGGAAAGTGTTTAGGCCATAATCAGGGAGGAAGAGATACGGGAGGGGTAAGGCTTTTATTCAATCGAAAAAGGGATTTCAGATAGATTGACATGGCTTCCTGATAGTGGTATTTATTCATTGATCCATCGGGGCAATAGGCTCAAAAAACCTGAGAAGAAAGGGGGGGTCAAATCATTCAGAGCAAAAACTTAAATCATTGAGAAAGGAGGTCCAATATGTTGAAAAAATGGTGTCCTATTTTAATCTTGATTCTTATTGTCGCTGTCTCTTTTTCATTTGCCCAGGAGAAAAAGGCCAAGAAAATGATTCGGATCGGCGTCACTCAGATTGTTTCCCATCCGGCATTAGATGGGGACGCGAAAGGATTTGAAAAAGCGTTGGCTGATGCGGGATTCAAGGAAGGGGTGAACGTCGTTTATGATCGTCAGAATGCTCAGGGCGATATGGCGAATGCGCAGACAATCGCTCAGAAGTTCCTCGATGCAAAAGTGGATATGGTTCATAGCATCGCCACTCCCACCTCCCAGGCTGTCGTAAAGGTGATCAAAAATATTCCTGTTGTCTTTTCCTCTGTCACGGATCCTGTAGATGCAGGACTTGTTCCCAAAGATAGCGCTCCCGGTAAAAACTCGGGGACGAATGTCACAGGCGTCAGCGACCGCTGGCCAGTTTCTCTTCAATTTGAGATGTATACCAAATTTGTTCCCAAAGCGAAAAAATGGGGGACGATCTATAATGCCGGAGATGCGAATTCCATGGTCCACATCAAAGAGATGAGAGAGGCCGCAAAGAAATTGGGAGTCGAACTGATTGAGGCTCCGATCTCGACCAGCGCGGAGACCATGCAGGCCGCCCAATCCCTTGCAGGAAAGGGAGTCCAGGCGGTTAACATCACCTCTGACAATACCGCTGTCTCTGCTTTTGAGGCGATCGTGAAGGTTTGCAATGAAAAGAAGATTCCTCTCTTTGCAGGTGATGTGGACAGCGTCCCGAGAGGCGCCATCGCCGCCTACGGGTTGGATTACTTTTTAATTGGTGAGTCTGCCGGCAAGAAGGCTGCCCGTATCCTGAAGGGAGAAAAACCCGGCAATATCCCTTGGGGACCAGCAGAGCAATTTAGTTTGGTCGTTAGCGAGAAAGCAGCAAAGACGCAAGGAATAAAGATCCCCCCTGATCTTCTTAAAAAAGCAGATAAAGTCGTCAAAGAATAATAAAAAGGTCTAAGGTTGGAGGTATGAGGTTAAAGGCCAAATCATTATGCCTTTCGCCTTATGCCTCTGACCGGATACCTTACATCAACTTATTTCCCATGGACATTCTTTCCGGTATATTCCAAATCTCTTTAGAACAAGGATTAGCCTATGCATTAGTCGCCTTGGGCATTGTCGTCAGCTTTCGAATTCTTGCATTCCCCGATTTAACCGTGGATGGTAGTTTTGTCCTGGGTGGCGCGGTTGTGGCCAAGGTGATCGTTTTAGGCTATCCGCCTACGATAGGAATCGTTCTGGCAGTCTTCATCGGGTTTATCGCCGGTTGTGCCACAGGCTTCCTCAATACCCGGCTCAAAATCAACAGCCTTCTTGCCGGAATCTTGATTATGACGATCCTTTATTCGGTTAATCTGAGGGTGATGGGTCGGTCGAATACCCCTCTACTCAACCATGTCACGGTCTTCACTCCATTTGAACAGATGGAGATGAGATGGTTTTCTATCGTTTTATTTTTCTCTTTGATCGTCTTCGCCGTCAAATTCCTGACGGATCTCTTTCTTCACACACAGGTCGGATTAGCCATGAGGGCGACCGGCGATAATGAGCAGATGATCCGAACCCTGGGCGTGAACACAGAAAATATAACCGTTTTGGGGCTGGGTATGTCCAATGCCTTCGTCGCCCTCTCCGGCGCCCTGGTGGCTCAACACCAGGGATTTGCGGATATTGGAATGGGTATCGGTATGATCGTGGCCGGACTCGCCGCCATTATTATCGGGGAAACCTTGCTAAGAGCGAAGTCTGTTGGGATGATGACCTTTGCTGCCATCCTGGGCTCTTTTCTCTACCGGTTGATCATTACCATAGGCCTCTGGTTGGGTCTGGCGCCCACCGATCTAAAGATGGCTACGGGCGCTATGGTTATTCTTGCATTAGGTTTCCCCGCTCTCAAGAAAGGAAAAGAAGAAAAACTTCATCTCCGGGGGATCTAACTGAATTTCAGATTTCAGATTGCGGATTGAAAGACCCAAATCTGAGATAGGAAATTCAAAGTCCATCAAACGAGTCCGTATGAAAAAGATGGTGGTCATCGAAAACCTCAAGAAGGTATTTAATCGAGATACGATTGATGAGAAGGTGGCGATCGATGGGATTGGACTCGAAGTGCAAAAGGGGGAGTTCATTACAGTGATCGGATCCAATGGAGCAGGTAAAACCACGCTGCTCAATCTCATTGCGGGGACCTGTCTCCCCGATGAGGGGAAAATTTTCATCGACGGCAGGGAGGTGACGTTTCTCCCGGAGCACCAAAGGGCAAAATATTTGGGAAGGATTTTTCAAAATCCATTGATGGGAACGGCATCTTCCATGACCATTGAAGAGAATCTTTCCATGGCCGAACTCCGGGGAAGACCAAGAGGACTCTCCTGGGGGGTGACGAAGAAGGGAAGGAAGCGATTCCGGGAACTTCTAAAAACTCTTGAATTGGGCCTGGAGAACCGCCTACGAGACCGGGTCAGCCTCCTCTCCGGCGGCCAGCGCCAGTGCCTCACGCTTTTAATGGCCACACTCTCTCTTCCCAAGGTTTTACTCTTAGACGAACACACCGCTTCACTCGATCCCAAAACGGCCGAGAAAGTCATCGACCTGACCGACCGGATTGTGAGGGAGAATGATCTGACCACGATTATGATCACGCACAACATGAAACAAGCGATTAACTTTGGAGATCGAATGATCATGCTTCACGAAGGGAAGATTCAGTTTGACATCAAGGGCGAGGAGAAGAAACATCTGACCGTGGAAGAAGTAGTGAAACGCTTCGGTGAAAAATTAGAGGACGAAACCTTGCTTTGCAAACCGGTGGAGGGACAAGCAAGGCAATAACCAATACCCAAGCACCAATCATCAAATAAGTTCCAATAACCAATATTCAAACTGCTGTTTTTGGGGTCACAAGTGACTGTAAGGATGAATCGATGGAGGGATGAACCATGGATATTTTTGAACGGATGAAGAAGGATGGATACGAGCAGATCCTATTTAACTTTGATAAGGAAACGGGGATGAAGGCCATCATCGCGATCCATGACTCCACGCTCGGCCGGACCTTTGGAGGAGTGAGGATGGTTAATTATCGCTCGATGGAGGATGCCCTTCGAGACGCCATGAGGCTGGCTAAGGCCATGACCTATAAATGTGCCGCCGCCGATGAGGATAAAGGCGGGTCTAAGGCAGTCATCTGGGGCGATCCTGAAAAGGATAAAAGCGAAGCGTATCTCAGGGCTTTTGGAAGATTTATCGAGATGCTGAAAGGCCGCATCGTCACCGGGGTCGATCTTAATCTCGATTTGACGGATGGTTCGATCATAGGGAGGGAGACTCAATACATTCTGGCAAGGCCCAAAGAAGAGGGAAGCACGGGTAGCTCCGGGGTGACCACTGCCTACGGACTCTACATCGGGCTTAAGGCATGCGCCAAATTCCTTTGGGGTGACGAAAATCTTCGAGGTAAAAAGATTGCAGTCCAGGGGTTGGGAGCGGTGGGCGAGCCGTTGCTTCCCTATTTAAAAGAAGCGGGGATGGAAATCATCGCAAGCGAGATGAATGAAAAGATCCTTCAGCGCATTCAGGCTCAATATAAATTTCAAACGGTCAAGCCGGAGGCAATCTTTGAGGTAGCGTGTGATGTTTTTTGTCCTTGTGCGGTCGGAGGCATCTTAAATGATCAGACCATACCCAGGCTGAAATGCAAACTGGTGGCAGGTTGCGCCAACAATCAGCTCGAGGATGAAGAGCGCCACAGCCGGATGCTCCAGGAAAGAGGCATCCTTTATGCGCCCGATTACATCATCAATGCCGGAGGGGTCATCCAGGCCATCGATGAAGAACAGGGCTTCAATCCAGAGCGGGTGAAGATGAAGACAGAGCGAATCTATGGCCGTCTCCTTCACATCTTTGAGATGGCGAGGAAAGAAGGAATACTGCCATTGGAAGCTGCAAATCGCTATGCCGAATCCCGCATCCGGGAGATTCATAAAATGAGGCGCCTCTATGTACCGGAATAGCTTCTTGATTTTCGCACCAAGATCGACCCCTTTACTTGAGATCATGGAAAAATTCGGTGGCGGAAGGAATCCATGGTGGAAAGTGTTTCACCCGTGGAAAAGGATTCAAGGGGTCTAGGATACAAGGGTTCAAGTGAAATTATTAAGAAAAAAACCGGAACCCTTGACCCCTATTGAGAGAAAGGAGAAAAAAATGCCCATTGTTCAGATCAGCATGATTCAGGGAAGAACACCGGAGATGAAGGAAAAACTGATTAAGAAAGTGACGGATGCGATCGTCGAGGCGCTTCAGATTTCAGCCGACAAGGTCCGGATCATCCTCAACGAAGTCCCAAAAGAGAATATCGGTTACGGAGGCGTCCCGCTTTCAAAGATGGATTCCTGATTGGAATGATGGAATATTGCAATAATGGAATACTGGGTTTTTCCCCAATATTCCACTTTTCTGTTTTTCCCTATGACTATGTTATCTGGGGAGAGATGAATCCTGCCCCCTTAATCCGAGGAAAACTTACAAGAATCGAGCTTACCCGGGATCAGTTCGGCATTTTTGACGCCGGTTATCCATGTGTTGGAAGTTTGAATTTATTCTTCCCTCAGTCTTTTGGAGACTTCTGCCGTGAGTTGGCAGACCCTTTCAGCCAGAGGGATGGGAAGAGAAGCCGTGCCGCAACTGGGGGTGAGAATCGCTCTTTCTAAAAGCGCCGGGTCGATCCCTTCTTTTGAAAGTATCTCAACCCCTGTCCTGAAGCGTTTTACCAGACTTTGAGCATCCTCTTTTTGAATATCCTCGCTGGTCGGAATGAGACCCCAGGCCAGGATTCCTCCTCGCTCCAAAAAGGTTTTTAACTCCCTTGGATAGAGGGAGAGGTTCTCCAGATAACCGTAGGCATCGAAACTGAGGATGTCGAGTTTCGCCGAAAGAAGCAGGCTCCAGTCGGTATTTCCACAGCAGTGGACTCCCTTTAATCCTTTCACGGCGCCGAAGCATTCGTTCAAGGAGAGGATCACATCGTCCCGGTTCAGGCCTGAAAAGGCGGATCCGAAGGCCGAGAGGCCGGGTTCGTCGAAAAAAAGGATCGTCGGGACCCCGGGAAAGAGGTCGTTGAATCTCTTCTCCATCCACCGGGCTTTGAATGAGAGATGGTGGATGAGAATCTCTTTCCATGTGGGATTATAAAAGATCGGTTTCTTTTCCTGATCGGTTAAGGATAGTCCGAAGGTGACGGGCCCTGTGACCTGGCCCTTGATGTATTTGATCTTTTTTCGGACTTCTTCCTGCTGCGAGAGATCGGTGAGAAGGCGGAGACCCCTGGCATGATCTTCCGATATGCGAAAGGACTCGAGATCTTCTTTTTCAACCGATTCATAGAATCTCTCCACTTCCTTTTCATATCCGGAAGAGGTGTCTACCCAGAACTTCTGCTCTTTTTGGTCCATTCTCAGGGATGGGAAACCCTCGGAATACTGGGCTACCATCCCTTCGAGGAAGGAGCGTTTCGGTAACTGGGGCCAGAAAGGGATATCGGGGAAATCCCGAAGGATAAGAGTGATGGCCTCTTCTTCCTCCTTATGGGGAAAAGAACCGATCCCGGTGGCAATGAAAGAATCTATAAATTCCATTTAGTTTCAATAAACTTTTTTTATGCAAAAATCAATGGAATTCTATAGGTTCAATCCCCTCCTTAGAAGAGTAACTCATTGATTATAGGCAGAAAAGGTGATTTTGAAATGGCACCGAACCGTTGGCTTGGAAGACCGGAAGGGTTGACAAACCAGGATTCGATGATTATACATTCAGAAAATATTAGAAGGGAGGTCTTTTTCTATGAAAATCAGACCACTACATGATCGTCTTATCGTCCAGAGGCTGGAAGAGGAGGAGAAGACGAAAGGAGGGATTATCATTCCTGATACGGCAAAAGAGAAGCCGGTCGAAGGGAAGGTGATCGCTGTCGGAGAAGGAAGGGTAAAAAAGGATGGGACAAAAATTCCCATGGAAGTAAAGAAGGGGGACAGGATCCTCTTTGCAAAATATGCGGGCTCGGAGGTGAAGATCGAAGGAGAAGAGTATCTCATGATGCGGGAGGATGAAGTCTTTGCCGTTATCGAGAAGTGAGCCCCATTAGGGATTCTTGCGGTTCATTAAATCCCGCCGGAATGATTCGGAAATATAACCCCGACGCACACAGCTGCGGTCCATTATTTCGAACGGGGTAAATGGAAAAAAATGAAAGGAATGAGAAAGGAGGCATTTCATGGCTAAGGAATTAAAGTTTGATCAGGAAGCGAGAAATTCGATTTTGGAAGGAGTCAATATTCTGGCCAACGTGGTGAAAGTCACCCTGGGGCCGAAGGGGAGAAACGTGGTCCTGGAAAAATCTTTCGGCTCTCCGACGGTGACCAAAGACGGGGTAACCGTGGCAAAGGAGATCGACCTGGAAGACCATTTTCAGAACCTGGGAGCCAAGATGGTGAAAGAGGTGGCGAGCAAGACCTCTGATACGGCGGGCGATGGAACGACAACCGCCACCCTGTTGGCACAGGCCATCTACCGGGAGGGGTGCAAGGTGGTTGCGGCCGGGACCAATCCCATGGATGTGAAAAGGGGGATTGACCATGCCGTGGGAGAGGTGACCAAGGAGTTAAAGAAGCTCTCCAAACCCGTCAAGGAGCAGAAGGAGATCGCCCAGGTCGGGACCATCTCCGCCAATAATGACAAGACGATCGGCGATATCATCGCCGAGGCCATGAACAAGGTCGGGAAAGAGGGGGTCATCACGGTCGAGGAGGCTAAGGCCATGGAGACTACGCTCGACGTCGTGGAAGGGATGCAGTTTGACCGGGGTTATATCTCTCCCTATTTCGTGACCGATCCGGAGAAGATGGAAGCGGTTCTTGACGAGCCCTATATCCTGCTTTTTGAGAAGAAGATCTCCAATATGAAGGATGTCCTTCCCATTCTGGAGCAGATCGCAAAGACCGGCCGCCCCCTGCTCATCGTGGCAGAGGACGTGGAGGGAGAAGCGCTTGCAACCCTCGTCGTCAATAAACTGAGGGGAACGCTGAAGTGCGCGGCGGTCAAGGCCCCCGGGTTTGGTGACAGAAGAAAGGCGATGTTGGAGGATATTGCCATCCTGACGGGCGGCAATGCCGTCATGGAGGATGTCGGAATCAAATTGGAAAAGATGAAGCTCGAGGACCTGGGCAAGGCCAAGAAGGTGGTCATCGACAAGGACAATACAACGATTGTCGAAGGAGGGGGTTCCGGCGCGGCCATCGAAGGCCGGATCAAGCAGATACGCGTCCAGATTGATGAGACCACCTCCGATTATGACCGCGAAAAACTCCAGGAAAGGCTGGCGAAGCTAGCCGGGGGCGTGGCCGTGATCAAGGTGGGAGCGGCGACTGAGACCGAGATGAAGGAGAAGAAGGCGCGGGTGGAAGACGCCCTGAATGCGACCCGGGCCGCGGTGGAGGAGGGGATTGTCCCCGGCGGCGGAGTTGCCTATCTGAGGTGCCTGCCGGCATTAAAGAAAATAAAACTGGAGGGTGAGCGGCAGACCGGCGTTGACATCATTCTGAAGGCCCTTGAAGAACCGATTCGCCAGATCGTGGCGAATGCAGGCCTTGAAGGCTCTGTGATCGCTGAGAAGGTGAAAGCGGAGAAAGGCGCTTTCGGATTTGATGCCGATAAGGAAGAGTATGCCGATATGATGGAAGCAGGGATCATCGATCCGACGAAAGTGGTCCGCCTGGCTCTTCAAAATGCGGCCAGCGTGGCTTCTTTGTTGATCACCACGGAGGCGGTCATTGCTGAAAAACCCAAGAAGGAGCAGGCCGGTGGTCCGCCCATGCCGCCCGCTTATTAAAAATTAGGTTTCGTTTCACGGTAACGGTAACGAGGCCCCTGCCTTCGCCGAAGCGCCTGCCCTCCGCAAGGCTTCTGGAGGCGGGGATTCGCGCAGGCAGGCGTATCGTAAAGAAAAGGTTACGTTCTTGGCCATGAAATTAGTTTAAAGAAGAGGGGCGGGTTTTAAACTCGCCCTCTTTTATCATGCGCTGAGGGATGTTCCAGTGACCAATCCCTCTCTATTAACCTTACCCGAAGACCCTGAGAAAGCCCGGCAGGTGTTCCACTCCCTTCCTGTTGAGAGCCAATTGGAGTTCATTCTCAAAAGCCGAGGGAAAGAACGGCTCCATGCTCTCTTTCTTTCGGATGATCCCGAAACATTGATCCAATCCCTCCCGGAGCAGGAGATCTTTTTGACCGTCAAGGAAGTCGGCGAAAAGGATTGCCTGGAGCTCTTCTCTCTGACCACGCCGGAGCAGTTTCAATACCTCCTTGACCTCGAGTTCTGGAAGAGAGATCAGCTCGATCCGAAGAAGGTCCTCCACTGGATGGAGATCCTTCTCGAATCGGGCGAGAAGAAGATGGCCCAGTTCATCCAATCTTCCGATCCTGAATTCATTGCCCTCATCCTCAAAAGGTTTCTCCGTGTCACCACGTTGGAGGGAGAGTATACGGAGACAATGGACAGGCTCCCTCTCTACACCTTGGACCAATTTTATTTCATCGATTTTAAAGGGGTGGAGGCGAGGGAGGTCTTCGAGCCTTTTTTAAAAGTCCTGCATCGAATCGATAGCGAAGGCTACCGGAGGCTGATGGAGGGGCTCATCTGCGAGCCGGAATCGGAGCTTGAGGAAACAGGATACCGTTTGAGGAACTGCCGGTTGAATGACTACGGATTTCCGGATTTTGAAGAGGCCCTGGAAATTTATCAATTCATCCGGCCGGACTCCCTGCTGAAGGGAGAGGAGGCACCCGGGCCAAGGGATGCGGAACCGTTGAAAAGAGAAGGATCGATCTACTACCTCACCTTTCAAAACGAAGGCCCTTTTTTCTCCACCGTCCTCTCCATGATGGATGACCCCGGGGAATTGGACCGATTGAAGCAGGAGATCACCTCTCTTTGCAACAAAGCCATTGTGGCAGAGGCGATCGATCTCTCCAACCTCTCCGGGATGGAAAGGGCCGTGAAGAAGGCCTATCACTATCTCAACCTGGGGCTTCAGTATTTAAGTGGCGAAGAAGAGGACAGGGCACTCAAGACCCTTCAAATGCATCCGATCCAGAAGGTTTTTCAATGCGGGGTGAGCCTGACCCTTCTTTTAAGGGGAAAGGCATCCGCAATTTTGAACGGACCCTGGTTTGGAAGAAACCGGGAGCATCTTGTCCTCCTGGACACTCCTCACTTTGAGAAAATGGAAGGGGTTTTAAGGAAGAGGCCTGCCTTTTACCGGGATGGAGCGTTTGATGATTTCAAAGACCTCCGGGACTTGAAAGAGACAGAGAGGTTTCTGGATTCAATCGAAGGAATCGTCCGTTTTCTGGGAGAGACCCTGAAGGTTTCTCCCCAGTCCTTAAAAGAAATGGACTGGAGCGGTTGCGATCCCGAAGAGTGGAGGGGAATCACCCTATCGACACTTTTTCTCACGGCGCTGGCAAACCAGGTTCTCCTGGGGACGTTTCGGTTTGAACCCATTCAAAAAATTCAATTGAGAGACCTTTTTTCGCATTTTTTTAGAGAGGATCAGGGGAAAGGAGTGATTAAGATGGAGCTCCGAAATGGGTTGAGAGAATGGCTTCGTTCAATTGAGAAAGACCCGCAGAGGCGGGAGCATCTCATTGCCTTCCAGGATTTCTGCCTCGATTTCTTCGAGGAGACGTTTGGAAAAATTCCCCCGGCGGAAGAAGTCGATCCCCGCTTTGTGAAAGGCCTCCTCATCCGTTCCTGAAACGCCCTTTAAGGGTTGGAATCTCACGCCGCACTAATAATCGATATGGCGAACTTTGATTCCCAGAGGTTGTTTCTGGGGCCTGTGTCCGGGAGTTGACGGATATCCGACCGGAACCACCGCCATGAATTCTCCCTTCGGCTCTTCAAGAAACTCGAGCACCTCATCCTTGATTAAATAAAGAATTCCCAGCCAAACGGTGGCAAGTCCGAGAGAGGTGGCCGCCAGGAGCAAATTTTCAACGGCGGCCGCGGAACTCTGAATTTCCATTGTGCGAAAAAAGTCGTGGGCCATTTCTTTTTCGACTTTGAAAAGCTGCGTCCCGTGGCGAATCAGGTCCCCTGTATTGGCTACCGCAATGACCGCCGGGGCCCCGGCAATGCTTCGGGCCGCCATGCGAAGCAAGGTCGAGGCAGGGCGCGGAAACTCCGCCGACCGAATGGTGGTGAGATGCGCCAGTCCCAGTTTTTTCCGGTCCCTCATGACGATAAATCGCCATGATTGCTGGTTATGGGCGGAAGGCGCTTCGTTGGCCGCTTGAAGCAAAATGCGGATCAGATCATCCGGAACCTCCTGTTTGGTAAACAGCCGGATGCTGCGCCGCCTCTTAATGGTCTGTAACGTCTCATTGGCAGAAAAGACGGGATCAGAAGGGTCCATGTGTTACCTCCCCGAAAGCAACCGTTTCTTCGTCCTTATTTTACCCATTGGCTGTCGAAACATCAAATTGAATTCCATCTGTTTCATCAGGAGACCGTACAAGAGGTTTGCCTGAGCTCTCTATAAAATAAAGCAGAGGGGGGATGGGGAGACACGGAGATGGGTGGAGCAAGGTTTCACGCCTCCGCTGTGGTGATCGTGTGTCCCTTGCGGGAATACCTCTGACATCGAGGTAGCCAATGTGCTTGGCGCAGACAGCTGAAAAAATATGGTCGGACCTTTGTATCGTTTATCGCAGGAAAAAGAATTTCTTTTTTTAAAGTAAGAAGCCAAACGTTGGTAACGTTCTGGCAGCGTTCTTGAATGTGCAGAGCAATCGTGATATACTATTGCCATGTTGCATCGTCATCTTACCCATCAACAATTCACTCTCGCCGCCATTGATGATGTGATCGCTCGCGGCAAACGCCGAGATTGGGCGGAGTTGCGTCGGGCGGTCCTCCAGGCCCCGGCGTTATTGGAAAAGGTGCTGCGGGTGTGCCTGGCGCACATCGCTGACCCCTATGCCCAGCGCTACCATTTTTGGAAGCATTATGTCGAACAACACCTTACCTGATTGGGAACAAGTTCTTTCCACTGCCGCCCGTCTGCAGCGAATTCTTCCGGAAGCCGTCCTTGTAGGTGGAACGGCCGCTGCTTTGTATGCTGACCATCGGTTGTCCACAGATGCCAATCATGTCCTATCCGATCTCCACCAGCGCTTCGACCAAGTACTTGCCGAGTTGGAGTCGGTTGCGGGGTGGAAAACAGCACGCATCAAGCGTCCCGTGCAGATTCTCGGAAGTCTGGACGGTATCGAAACCGGAGTGAGGCAGTTGATTCGGGAGGAACCGCTGGAAACCACCCATATCGAGTACCTGGGCCAAAGGATAACCATTCCGACACAAGCCGAGATATTGCGAATCAAGGGAGTGTTAATCCTTAAGCGAAATGCGACCCGCGACTATCTCGATTTCGTGGCTTTAGCTGATCACATGGATGACGAGAAAATGTTAGAGGCAATGCGGGTTTTCGATCGTCTCTATCCACAACCCAATGAGGAATCGGCGTTGCAGCAGTTGCAGATACAGCTTGCAAATCCACTCCCCTATGATCTTGAAGAGTTGCAGCTTACCGAATACAAGAACCTTGATCTCCGCTGGCAGAACTGGGAGACGGTCAAGACCGCCTGTGTCAGATACGCAATGCTGATCTTCGATCGGATCGTTGGCGTGGATGAGGTATAAACCCCGTTAGAAAGCCCCGCTGCTTGCCTCGTGCGAAGCTTAGCTTCTATCGGGGCTTGCTCCATGTGAGCCCCGTAAGAGGCCGAAGGTCTTACGGGGTGAGCCATCCCCTTGGAGCGTCTGAGACACTCTAACGGGGTTAAGAGTCGAAGCGGTCTGAAAGAGAAAATACCGCAGATGACGTGTTGGATATCATAGTGATTTTAAGGAAGGTTCCGTTTTAAGGAAGGTTCCGGATGAAAAGTGACAGAAAAGGAGAATCACTTAGAGGTTCAAATCCACGAGAAGTTCGGCAGAAATTGACGGAGCGCAAGCGACCGGAGGAGGCGTTTCAGCAGGAGCAGCGTAATCTGAAAGCGGTCATGGATGCCACATCCGTGGGGATGCTGGTCTTCGATGGAGCCCTCAATATTGCTTATGCCAATCCAGCGGCCGAGGCGCTGTGCGGGATTAAACTTGAGGATCTGGGAGAGAAGCGCTGTGGCAATTTTATCCATTGCGTCAACCGGTATGACGATCCACGAGGGTGTGGAAACGGCAGGGATTGTCCGCAGTGTCCGATTTACACCGGTCTGACCGGGATCATCAGGGAGGGTGTACCCGGAGTTCAGGGAGAGGCGATGTTGATGGTGGAAGGGCGAAGCGCTCCTTTTTGGGTCAAATTTGCAGCCAATGCCATTGAATTCCATAGAAGCCGCTTCGCTGTCTTGACGCTTGAGGATATCACCGACCGCAAGCGGGCGGAGGAGACAATCCGGAAGAGACTGACTTACGAACAACTGCTCTCCCGCGTTTCTGCGCTAACGATGGAGACGGACAATGTAGATGTTTTCCAGAACGAATGTGTGAAGGCGATAGGCGAGGCGCTGGGCATGAGCCGCGTCTACATCTTCGAGCATCGCCACGAAACGGACACCATGGACAACACATTCGAGTGGACTGCTCTGGGAGTAATTCCCCAGAAGGAGAATCTGCAAGGGGTTCCATCGGGGAATGTCCCCTGGTGGATGGATATGCTGAAGAAGGGCCGGGTCATCAACTATGCGGATGTTGAGGATATTCCCGACGAAGGAGTCAAAGATATCCTGCGACCGCAGGGCATCCTTTCCCTCCTGGTCGTTCCGCTCTTCGTAGCCGGATGCTACTATGGCTTCATTGGCTTTGATGAATGCCAGCGACACCGGCAATGGCCCACGGAGGATGTGGCTCTTCTCCAGGCCACAGCCAGAATCATGACCGGGGTCATTGACCGCAAGAGGGGGGAAGAGGCTCTTAGACTCTCGGAGGAAAAGTTTTCAAAGGCTTTTCAATCCAGTCCTGCCTGGGTGGTGATCAGCTCCTATGAGGATGGACGTTATATTGAAGTGAACGAGGCTTTTCTCAAGAGTGTGGGGTTTACCCGGGAGGAGGTTATTGGAAAAACAGCCCTTGAATTGAAAATTTGGGCCAATCCCGAAGACCGTATGCTTATCATTTCTGAATTGCAGGAGAAAGGGTTTGTTAAAAACAGAGAGGTGAAACGCCGTAAAAAGTCAGGGGAGCTTCTGGATATTCTATTTTCTGCAGAGATCATTGAGATTGCAGGAGAGAAGTGCATGCTTTCAACCTCGCTCGATATCACCGAGCGGAAGCGGGCGGAGGAGGATCGGGAGAAGCTCATCGGCGAGATGAAAGAGGCCCTGGAGAAGGTGAAAACCCTGAGCGGGTTGCTGCCCATCTGCGCCTCGTGTAAAAAGATCAGGGACGACAAGGGTTACTGGAGACAAATCGAATCTTACATAAGGGACCATTCGGAAGCCGAATTCACCCACGGCATCTGCCCGGAGTGTTTTAAGAAGCTTTATCCGGGTGAGATTTAAGGGAACCTCCAATAATCCTCCGTTCGTCACTCCCGCGAAGGCGGGAGTCCAGTAATTTCAAAAGATTCTGGATTCCTGTCGTTGCGACTCGCCCACCAGGAGTGGGTCCGCCTTCTGTAATATTTAGCAGAGTATTGATACGTTAATCTTGACGGACAGTTTCCATAAACCGAAGAATGAACAATGACAAGCGCCTTATAAATGGAGGTCCATTGTTATGAAAACATTTCCACGTTGGGTGATGGCGGTTCTGGCGCTGGTATTTCTGGCTGTGCTTGCCTGTGGTGTGTGGTTCTACCGCACCCAGGAGCGGCACCTTCGACAAGAGGTTGAAAACGATCTTTTCGCCATCGCAGAGCTCAAGGCAAGCCAGATTGTCCAGTGGCGGGCCGACCGTCTGGCAGACGGCGCCATACTGATGCACAGCCCCTTCCTGATCGAAGGCGTGGCGCGCTTTCTGGCCAGCCAGCCTGCGCCGTCGCATCAGCAGGCAGGCACAAGGGCCGAGGATGCCGACGCTATCCTTTCACGCTTCAGGGCTTTACATGAGCACTATCGTTATTCCGACGTCCTCCTTGTGGCCCCTGACGGGGAGGTGCGCTTAAGCCTCAGTGGCGTCAGAGGCGCAGTCGGTGGCGAAACCCTATCGACGCTGACTGCGGCGATGCGTGACCGCAAGCCCCTGCTCACCGATCTGCATATCGAAAAAATCGAGCCATTTCCCCATATCAACGTGGTTGCTCCGCTCCTGGTGAGGGGACAGACTCAAGGGTCCATCGGCGCAGTCATTCTGGTTAGCGACGCCCGGCAGTTTCTCTATCCCCTGATTGAGTCCTGGCCGACGGCCAGCGAGACTGCCGAAACCCTGATCGTGCGACGCGACGGCGAAGACGTGCTCTTCCTGAACAACCTGCGCCACCAGCCGGATGCGGGGCTTGCACTTCGCATTCCATTGAGCCGCACCGACGTGCCGGCGGTCATGGCCGCGCTGGGCAGAGAAGGTGTTGTGCAGGGGAGGGATTACCGCGGGGCGGAGGTGCTGGCGGTTTTGAAGGCCATCCCGGATTCGCCCTGGTTCATGGTTGCCAAGAAGGACAAAGCAGAGGCCTTTGCCGTGTGGCGGTTCCGCTCCGTCCTCATCCTGGGACTGCTTCTGGGCCTGGTCGCTTTTGTTGGCGCTGCCAGCTTTGTCGTCTATCAACGGAACCAGAAAGCCCACTATCGGGCTTTATACCAGTCGGAAGCCGCCCTACGGGCAAGCGAAGAGGAGCATCGTGTGACGTTGATGAGCGCTGGTGACGCTGTGATTGCCACAGACTCCGAAGGCCGGGTGAAACAGATGAACCCTGTGGCCGAATCACTCACCGGATGGACCCAGGACGAGGCCCGGGGTAAACCCGTTGAAGAGATCTTCCATATTATCAACGAGGAGACGCGACAGACGGGTGATCATCCTGTGGAGCGGGTTTTGCGGGAAGGGCTCGTAGTCGGGCTGGATCACCATACCCTGCTCATTGCCAGAGATGGCAAAGAGCGTTTCATTGGCGACAGTGGCGCCCCCATCCGCGATGAGCAGGGGACAATCACCGGCGTGGTGCTGGTCTTCCGGGATCAAACTGAGGAGCGCGCGGCACAACGGGCGCTGAAAGAAAGTGAGGAACGATATCGAACTTTGGTCGAAGAAAGCTTTGATGGGATCTTTATCCAAAAAGGGTCTAAGATTACTTTTGCCAATCGGCCTCTGTCCGAGATGCTCGGTTATAATCGGGGCGAGTTGGAAGGGAAAGATCACTGGTTAGTTTACCACCCTGACTATCAGAAATTAACAAGAGAACGGGCAAACGAGAGAATGCGGGGAGAAGCGGTTCCCTCCCAATATCAGGTCAAATTACAACGCAAAGACGGTTCTTCCTTTGATGGGGAAGTTCTGGCCCGAAGGATCATGTTCGGAGATGACCCGGGAATTCAGGTCTGGGTAAGGGATATTACCGAGCGCAAGCGGGCCGAGGAGGAGCTCAGTAAGAGTGAAGAAGAGACCAAGAGGCTGGTTCAGGAGAATGCCATCATGGCAGAGATTAGCCGGATTATCAGCTCAACCCTTGATATTGATCAAGTGTATGAAACTTTTGCCAAAGAGGTGCAAAAACTGATTCCCTTTGATCGTATTTCGATTAGTATTGTTAATCTTGAGAAGGGGACGGGAATTTCAACCTACATGACGGGCAAGGAAGTTCCGGATCGTCAAGTTGGTATCCCTTACCCACTTGAAGGCACTGCCTTAGCCGAGATGATACGTAATACGTCTACCTTTCTTATACAGACAGAAGACCCAAACGAGGTGAGAGTCCATTTCCCTAAACTGGTGTCTACCTTTGAGGCTGGATTTCGATCGATCATGGATGTCCCCTTATTCTCAAAGGGGCAAATCATAGGAGGGCTACTTTTTAGATCCATGAAACCCTATGCCTATGGGGATAGGGATGTCAAACTGGCTGAAAGAGTAAGTCATCAGATTGCTGGCGCTATTGCCAATGCCCAGCTTTTTATTGAACGAAAAAAAACGGAGGATGCGCTGCGTAAGAGTGAGGAACGTTTCCGCAACATAGCCGAAGCCTCATCCGAATATGTCTGGGAAACCGATGCTCAGGCCAGATACAGCTATGCTACGGAGAGAATGGAGGCTATTTATGGCAGACCCCTGGCTGATATCGTGGGACATAAGCCTTTTGATTTCATGCCGCCGGAAGAGGCAAGACGGATTCGCAAGCTGATGTCTGAATCTGCCCACCGGAAACAACCGTTTCGTAATTTGGAACATAAGACATTACGTCCTGACGGCACGGTATTCTGGCAACAAGTGAGTGGTATTCCCATGTTCAATAAGGACGGAGATGTTTCCGGTTATCGCGGTACTGCTTCTGACATCACCGAGCGCAAGCTTGCGGAGCAGGAGATGGCGGCCCTTCAGGAGCAGCTTCGGCAGTCTCAGAAGATGGAGGCGATCGGGCAGTTGGCCGGGGGGATTGCGCATGACTTTAACAACCTGTTGACGATCATCTCGGGAAGCGCCCAACTTTCGCTTCTTGATCTTCAGGAGGGAGATCCCTTGAAAACGAATCTCGAAGAGATCCGGAGGGCTTCGGACAGGGCGGCGGACCTGACGCGCCAGCTTTTGGCCTTCAGCCGAAAGCAGATTTTAGAGATGAAAGTATTGGATTTGAACCAGATATTGGGGAAGCTGGATAAGATGCTTCGGCGGGTCATCGGGGAGGATATTGCACTGGAGGTTATTCCTGCCGAGCTCCTTGGGAAAGTAAAGGCCGATCCCGGTCAGATAGAGC
Source organism: Deltaproteobacteria bacterium (assembly GCA_020059605.1). Lineage (GTDB taxonomy): Bacteria > Desulfobacterota > BSN033 > BSN033 > UBA1163 > RBG-16-49-23. The sequence goes on along the minus strand of JAGVBT010000162.1, from coordinate 6,085 downwards.
AGGTGTTGATGAACCTGGCGGTCAATGCGAGGGATGCGATGCCTGAGGGGGGCAAACTGACCATTGAGACCGCCAACGTGGAGTTGGACGAGGAGTATGCCAGGAGGCACATAGCGGTGAAGCCAGGTTCATATGTGATGCTGTCGGTGAGTGATACGGGGATGGGGATGACACCGGAGGTAAAAGAACGACTCTTTGAGCCCTTCTTTACGACCAAGGAGATGGGCAAAGGAACAGGGTTGGGGTTATCGACGGTTTATGGGATTGTGAAGCAGAGCGGGGGAAACATCTGGGTTTATAGTGAGCCGGGTCAGGGGACGACGTTTAAGGTCTATTTGCCGCAGGTGGATGAGCCTTTGGAGGAGTTGAGGGAGGAGGAGATTCGGGAGATCCCCCGGGGGAGCGAGACGGTCTTGGTGGTGGAGGATGAGGAGACGGTTCGGAAGCTTGCGGTGAGGATATTGAAGAGGCAGGGGTATAAGGTATTGGAGGCAGAGGATGGGGGCAAGGCCTTTATGCTCTGTGAGAAATATAAGGAGCCGATTCATCTCATTCTGACCGATGTGGTGATGCCTGGGATGAGCGGCCGCAAGTTAGCGGAGCGACTGAAGGAGATACACCCTGAGGCGAAGGTTCTCTACATGTCCGGGTATACGGACAATGCGATCTTGCATCATGGGGTATTGGAGCCGGGGATTCAGTTTTTGCAGAAGCCATTTACGGTGGAGGGATTATCGAGGAAAGTGAGGGAGGCGCTGGATAAGTAAAGCAGATGGGGGGATGGGGAGACACGGAGATAGGGAGATTAAAGTCATTAAATTAGTGATAAAGATTTCGGAATGAAGTCCAATGAAAAATACAGTCAGGAGTTCGGAGAAAAAGACAGCAAGTTCTGAAACAAAGGCTTACCTTCCCTGCCTGCGCAGAATATTGTCCTGTGCAGGGGGGATTCACTGCCAAAATGGCAGTGAGAGCTTTAATCCATTTTTGTCTCTTCTTTGGTTTCGGTCCACTTTTGTCCGCAGTCTTTGCATTCGTAACGGATTTCATAGGTGGTGGTTGTAACGGTTGCGGCGTAGGCGCAGGGTAATTCTTCCTGGTTGATCACTTTCTTTTCCAACGTTTTTTTTGATTTGTGTTCGCATTTCCCCGACATGAAAGACCTCCGATCAGGATAAATTTTGGACCTATTGCAAAATGGAGTTGGTCATTTTAATCTTTCGATTGAAAACACTGGATTCCGGATCAAGTCCGGAATGACAACATTGTAAAGCCATTGTTGAAACACTACACTAGTTCTAATATGGATTTGATTCCTGTCATCAACGATCCTTTTGTTCAACCGAGGCCGGGGTTTGCTGCCTGAGGTGACGGCATGGGTCAAAAAGAAACCCCGGATTTTATCCCGGGGTTTCTTTTGCTTCAAAGGGACCCCTCTTTTAAGCTACCGGGGTCACATTGGTTGCCTGGGGACCCTTCGGCCCTTCGGAAATATCGAACTCCACTTCATCTCCTTCGTAGAGGGTCTTGAAACCATCCTTTTTAATAGCGGAGAAATGAACGAAGACATCTCCACCATCGTCCCTGGAGATAAACCCATAGCCCTTCTTCTCGTTGAACCATTTCACTCGACCTTTGGCCACTACCACTCACCTCCTCTCTTCTCTAAACTGCGTAAGTTGTAATAGCCTCTGGTCCTTAAATAAAAAAAGGCCACAGAAGTTTTTTATAAAAACTTTGTGACCTCTCTTTCGATCCAACCACATACTCCTTACAACTTACCGTGGAAAAATTATGGCCAATCCCTTTTTAAATGTCAAGCTTTAATTTTGCCCGATTCGGTTCACCCCGTTTGCAATCTTGCCCCCTCCCGGTTTGAAGCCGCAACGGCTGGAATTCGGAGCGGGGTATGCCCGGAAGAGGGAGGACTGCTTAGGAAAGGGTGATTCGGAAAAACAATGCGTTTAACCCATTGTAATAATTAAATAATTTAATGTTTTTGAATCATTTTTTTTCTTGACAAGAAATATATTGTATTGTATTGTGTTTTAAAACAAGGGAGGAAGTTTTCTTGTCCCAGACAAAGGTTGCAAGAACAATCTACATCAATAGCGGTCAAGTGGAGGCCCTGAAAAAATTGTCCGATAAGACCAAAGTTCCACAGGCCGTCTATGTGAGAGAGGCGCTGGATATGCTCCTGGACAAATACTCCGAACAATTAAAATTTGAATCCAGGGACTCCTTCAAAGAGAGAGAACTTCGGAAGGATTTCGGCCTATAAAAGGAAATCATTGTGACAGACCGCTTTCGACTAATCTATCTGAAGTCAACGGGATCGGAGAAAATTCCTCCGGATCAATTTTTTCCCCCCCCTGACGTGGAGTCACCCAGCCGGTCTTTCTCTTGCGAGGATACCCAGGCTCCCGAAACTTACACGACCAAGGAGATTCTGAAGCAGGCGAAAGCCGATCTCAAACACCCCGATCCTAACGTGAGGATGCCGGCTGTTCAATTTTATCTCAAAAAATCCCATCTCTCCATCACGATGCCCCTCCTCCAGGAAATTTTATCCGATCCCGATCCGGGCATCCGAGCCGAGGCCCTGTCCTCCCTGACCACATTCGGGAACCCCATTGTTTCTCCCTTCCTGAAAAAGCATCTCAGGGATCCAGACCCCTCGGTCAGGCTGGTCGCCCTCAAAGGGATGTTTCGATTTAAGGAGAAGATGGATTTGAACCTCCTGATGCAGTTTCTAAGTGATGATTCTCCCCGGGTGAGACGGAAGGCGGCGACCCTTCTGGGGTGGCATCAGATCGAGGGGGCGCTCCCCATCCTGACGGAGATGTCGAAGGATGGGGATTCAAGGGTGAGAAGGGCGGCCCTTTTTTCTCTCGTCACCCTCTATCCCGAGGAGGGTGAGAGACGGTTGATGGAGGCGATGACCGATTCGGACCCGGATATCCGTAAGTGGGCAAAAGACCAATTGAACAAAAGGATCGACGGACCGGCAACTCAAAGATCCGATTTCCTTCCGGGGTCAAGTTGAGACAAAAAACGATGGCAACCCAATCTCTTCCGCTGGTTCATAGGGCCCAGATTTTGGGGGGCAGCGTCTATTCCCCGCTGGCCTTTTCCAGGCTTCTCGGGATTTCAAAGCAGGAGCTTCTCGAAAAGGAGTCCCAGGGAATCTTCCCGCCGGCCAAGAGGAATGAGCGCAGGGAAAGATATTACAAACCGGAGGATGTGGTTAAATATCGCAACTATCTCTCCATTCCGTCCCCCATCCTGTCGGTCCGGAAACAGCTCTTCCTCAACTTTAAGGGAGGAACGGGAAAAAGCAGTCTATCGGCTTCTTACGGATTCCGTCTCGCACAGATGGGATTTCGAATCCTGTTGATTGACCTCGATCCCCAGGGGCACCTCACCCAGTGCCTGGGCCTCAACAACGACCAGTATCCCAAGACCCTCTATCATGCCCTGGTTGAAAAGGAGGAGATGGAAAAGGTCATCGTCAAAACGGATCTCCCCACGCTCGATATCATTCCGTCGAACTTGAACCTTTCCCCCGTGGAGCTTTCGCTCTTTTCAATGAACTCGAGGGAATTCCGGTTGAAACGGCTGCTCAGTGCGATGGAGAAGAATTATGATGTAATCGTGATGGATGCCTCACCGAGCATCGGGCTCTTAAACCTCAATGCGATCCTTGCCTCCAACGATCTCCTCATCCCTGTCCTGGCCGATTTCCTCTCCTACCATGGCCTCAAGATTCTCTTCGAAACCCTTTCCACCATTGAAGAGGATTTTTCTTTTGTCTTTGAGAACATCTTCATCTTTTTAAACCGCTATAACGAGTCCCATCGCATCTGCAGGCGCTCGAAGAAGGCCCTGGAGACCCATTATAAGAAATACCTCCTGAACACGGTCATACGGCAGGACACGAAGATTGCCGAGGCGACCAGCCAGGGAACCCCTATCTTTCTCTTTGCCCAGTCCTCCAAGGGAGCCGAGGACATACAGAACCTAATCGGAGAAATCTTCGGAATGAAAGGAAACGGATATGACGGATGAGTTCACCAACAATGTCGCACAAAAATTTCCCAACACCTTGAGCAAGGATTCGATCGAGAAGCCCTGGGACGTCGCCGAGCCTAAAGTGGTCTCCCCGATCAAGAGAGTGGCCGAAGAGCCCAAGAGGGAGGAGATTACGGACCGGATCCATTCGCTCTATTCGGAACTTCGTTCCTCCCTGACCGTTCGGTCCGCTCTGGAGTTCGATCTCAAGAGAGCGAACCGCGTTCTGGATGAGGTCAATAAAATCAAGGCAGAGGTGGAGAAGATCGTCGAAATGCTAAGGGCGATGGAAGATTATATGAGGGAACGGCTCAAATAACCCCTTTCTCTTGGGAAAAGAGGAAAAGGGAAAGCAAGAATATGGAGGAGGCGAGCAGATGAAGGCAAAGACGCAGGTCCTGACAGCGGATGGGTTTGACCGGAGTGTAGCGGAAAAAATGCCAAGGATGAAGAAGACGGGAGAACTCCTCCCCCAGGAACTGGAAGAGGACTTTCATCCTCTCGAAGAGGATCATGCTGATGTGCATCAGGAGACAGGCGCTCCGGAGCAACCGACTGAAAAGAGGGTCATCTTCGAGCCGCCCAGGGCAGCCACAGCAGAGTCAGGGCAGGACCTCGATGTGCTCCGCCTCATTGAGGACCTCCACACCCAGCTTCTCGTCTCAAGCCGGGCAAAGAAAACCCTGGAGATGGACCTGGCCTCCTACCGGAAGACGATCCATCAATTGACCCAGGACAACAGGGACCTGCGCAACCAGCTGGAGATAGAGAAGAAAGAACTCCAGAGATTTCGAGAAGCCCATTCCGAATCGGTCTACCTGAAAGAGGAGAACGAGGATGCGTTCCAGAAGATACAGGAGTTGCAGCAGGAATTGAAGGGCATCAAGGAAAACCTAACCAGGGCGGCCGGAAAGAGGGATGAGGCGCTGAGCCGGATTCAGGAATTGGAATCTCAGGCGGACCAGAACGATCTGGTCAAGATCAAAGGAAGAATGAAGGAGCGCGAGGCTTCCCATTTCCATGAGGAAAACCTGGAGCTCCAGTCCCAGCTGGAAGAGGCCCTGGCGAAGAATACGGAAATCGAAAGGAAATATGAAGCGTTGAGGCGGTCTTTTGGCGAGGTTAAAGAGTCTCTCACCCTGTTGCGGGACTCTTATAAAAAGAATTATTACAGCTTACCCGACACTCCTGATTAACCCTGGTTTTTCGTCTCTTCTATCGGAAGCGCTAAAGAGATTTCTCTATCTTGAGAATCTGCGGGCGGCTTTCTGCCTTCTCCTCCTTGCCTCTTGTTGCTTCCTCTTCTTCTTAACGGAAGGTTTTTCGTAAGCTCTTCTCTTCTTCAATTCTTTGAGAATCCCGTCCCTGGCGAGTTGACGCTTCAGCGCCTTGATGGCATTTTCAATTTGATTGTTTTGAACTTTAACTTCCAAGGCTCGACCCTTTAACTGTCGTTGATCGGTTATCGGTTTCTGTCCCTTCTTCCCTTGAACTCTCCGCCCTTTTTCTTCTGAGGCCTCGCTTCGTTGACCACCAGTGCGCGATCCATGAAGGTCTTGCCGTTGAGGAGGGAGATCGCCTGCTCGGCCTCGGCCTGCGAGGCCATCTCAACAAATCCGAAACCTCGTGACCGTCCGGAATAGGAGTCAACGACGATTTTTACGGACTGGACCGTTCCTGCTTCCGAGAAGAGGTTGCTCAACGCCTCCTCCGAAGCCCCAAAGGGAAGATTTCCGACATAAAGCTTTAAATTCATAGGGGGTCCCCTCCTCATGAAATTTAAAAACCCCCAAGACCTCCCAAGGAGTTTCTGAGGGTTTTCAAAAACATTTTAAAACGTCCGGAAGAAAAAAGGCAATTTTGCACTGGACATCCACCCTTATATCCTAAACCTCCACCAGATGTCAAGTAAATTCCTGAATTTTGCATCAGTTGATTAGAATTGGTGAAAAATAGTGGACTAACCATCTGAGAGCCTCTATATTCTTGGGTTAGGGAAAGTAACAAAGAAACC
>JAGVBT010000036.1 GCA_020059605.1 Deltaproteobacteria bacterium | reverse complement strand
TTCAGTCATTACGCTACTGAGCGGCTGACTAACCTTACTCAGGAGGGCTTCTTTTCCCTCTCGGCAGGCAACCATTGCCAGGTTGCCCTAAAGTGTTACCTTTTTTCTTTTTTGATTAAACCCGTGAGGCCAGCTTTTCTGAAATTTTCTCCTGCTTGAGACGGGCTTTCAGCCAGACCTGCAGCCGCTCTTCAAGGGGGCCCACCCATTTCTCAATCGAGGCGATGTCTCCTTCGACCAGGGCTTTACGGTGCTCGGGTGTAAGGTCGTAGGAGGCAAGCACCCCTGCGGGGTTTTCTGCCAGGGCGGTTAGGAATCGGTTGTCCTCTGCTGATCTCTCAAGCACGGTCAGAATGGCATTGATCGAAGAGACCTTGAATTCGGGAATCTTTGCCTGGGGATCAAAAGCCGGATTGGTCAGCCGGTTCGCGGGAGCCTCTCTCCAGTGAAAGGCCATAAATGCCTGGCCGGGCCTGACCCGATGGGTCTTCCTGACTTTGGTCTGAACCGCGCCCCTTCTGGAACTGAGGGAGACTACATCGCCCTCCACGATTCCGAGCCGGCTCGCATCTGCGGGGTTTATCTCGACATGGCTTTCCGGCACCAGCGTTTCCAGAACATGAGACCGATGGCTCATGCTTCCGGTGTGCCAGTGTTCGAGAATCCTGCCCGTGGTCAAGAGAAGTGGATAGGCAAAAGTGGGCAGTTCTGCAGGCGGCCGGTCATGGACCACATGAAACTTGCCTCGACCTCTCGTGAACTGTCCCTTGTGCAGAATAGGAGTTCCTGGGTGTTTCCTGTCCCAGCAAGGCCACTGGACTCCGCTTCGGTTGAGGCGATCATGGTTGATCCCTCCATAAATCGGAGTGAGCCGTCCAATCTCGTCCATGATCTCCGCGCTGGATGGGTAGTCCATGGGATATCCCAGCCGCTTTGAGATCTTGGCAATGATCTCACTATCCAGATTAGCCTCTCCCGGCGTTTCAAGGGCCTTACGCACGAGCTGGACACGGCGCTCCGTATTGGTGAAGGTCCCGTCCTTCTCCGCAAAACTGGCCGCGGGCAGGATGACATCAGCAAGCTGGGCCGTCTCTGTGAAAAAGATGTCCTGGACAATGAGCAACTCCAGCCTGCTCAAAGCTTCTCTCGCATGGTCCAGATCGGGTTCGCTGAGCATGGGGTTTTCTCCCATCACATAAAGCGCCTTCAGTTGCCCCTCATAAGCCGCCTGAATCATCTCCGTGATCGTGAGCCCCGGTCTTTCGCTCAATTTCGTTCTCCATGCCTTCTCAAATTTCTCCCTCACTTGAGGATCGTCCACCCGCTGATATCCCGGATAGACTACGGGCAAGGCTCCCATATCGCAGGCGCCCTGGACATTGTTCTGCCCCCGAAGGGGTGAGAAGCCCGTTCCCCTTCGGCCTAAATTTCCGGTGAGCATGAGGAGGTTGGCAACGGTCTTTGCATTATCCGTTCCGGTTGTATGCTGGGTGATTCCCATCCCGTAAAGGACGATAGCCTTTTTCGCCTTTCCAAAAAGGATGGCGCTCTGCCGGATCCTTTCTCCGGAAACGCCTGTTAGTGCTTCCACGGTTTTAAGATCATACTGTTTAAGGGATTCAAGAAAAGGCTCAAACTCTTCGCACCTTTCTGCAATAAAGGTCTTGTCCTGGAGGTTCTCCTCAACGATCTGTCGCATCATCCCGTTAAGAAGCGCCGCATCCGTTCCGGGCAGATGGTCCAGATGAACCTCTGCGATATCGCATAGCTCGATCCTTCTCGGGTCCGCCACGATTAGCTTCGCTCCGTTATGTTTGACAGCCCGTCTGATTTTCCGGCCGATGATGGGATGGCATTCGGTCGTATTGGAACCGATGACAAACAAAACTTCGGCCTGATCGATATCGGAGATGGAGTTGCTCATGGCGCCATCCCCGAAAGCTGCCAGAGCTGCGGCTACGGTAGAGGCATGACAGAGCCGGGCGCAATGATCCACATTGTTGGTGCCTAAAACCGCTCTTGCGAATTTTTGGAAAACGTAATTCTCCTCATTGGTGCACTTGGCGGAGCTGAGAAGACCGATGGCATCGTGCCCGTGATGATTGAGGGTTTTGTCAATTGATTGCGCCACCCGTTCCAGGGCTTCATTCCAGCTCACCTCACGAAAGACCTTTTCAATATCAAAGACGCTGACATCCTTTGGAACCCCTTCTCTTCGAATCAAAGGCCGTGTCAGCCGGTCCTTGTGATGAACGAAGTCCAGGCCATAACGTCCCTTCACGCAGAGCTCTCCCCTGTTGACAGGGCTCTTCTCGTCTCCTCTCACTCTCACGATCCTGCCGGCCCGAATTCCCAGGTGGATGGAGCAACCCACGCCGCAGTATGGACAGATCGTCTCGATCTCTCTTTCGGGGATAAGGAGGCGCTTCGGCACCAGGGCCCCGGTGGGGCAATGCTCCACGCATTCGCCGCAACTCTGGCAGATCGATTTCGCCAGAGGTTTGTTTCCGAAGGGGCTGATCATCGTATCGTAACCCCTCTGGCAGAAATCAATGGCTCCTACGCCCACGACCTCATCGCATCGGCGCACACATTTGCCGCAGAGAATGCATTTGTCCGGCTCGAAATCAAAGGCAGGATTGGAGCGATCCGGCGGTCTTTTTCGCGTTCTCCTGCGGAGCCGTCCAATAGACTCCGGATCAACGCCTACATACCGGGCCACCTTGAGAAGCTCGCAGTCCTGGCTTTTATTGCAGAGAAGGCATTCATAAGGATGATTCGCAATCGCCAATTCCACGATCGTCCGCCTCATCCTCCGGATCTCCTCTGTTTCCGTTGAAACCACCATGCCCTCCTGTGCGGGCGTGGTACAGGAAGTGGGCAGACCCCGCATCCCTTTGATCTCAACGATGCATAACCGGCATGCCCCAAAGGGCTTCAGGGCAGGATCGTGACAGAGAGTGGGCACGTAACGGCCTGCCTTCTCAATCGCCTGAAGCACGGTTGACCCTTCTCGAACCGATACTGCCTGACCATCAATGTTGAGTTTGACTTTCATCATAGGTTTCACCTTTTCACAACCCTAACAGATGCGAATCGCCTGAAACTTGCATGCCTCATAGCAGGCGCCGCATTTCGTGCACTTTTCTTGCTCAATAGAATGAGGCTTTTTCTTTTCGCCTGTAATCGCCTCGACAGAACACTTTGTAGAACAAACCCCGCATCCGTTGCACGTCTCAGGATCGATCTCGTAATGAAACAGGGGTTTGCAAACACCCGCCTCGCACCGTTTCCTTAAGATATGGGCCTCGTATTCGGTAAGAAAGTAACGCAGAGTCGTCTGGACCGGATTGGGAGCGGTCTGACCAAGACCGCAGAGCGAGCCTTTTTGGACGGTCTCGCTCACCTCCTTGAGAATGTCGAGGTCTTCTGGCGTTCCTTTTCCCTCGCAGATTTCATTGAGGATGTCGAGCATCTGCCGTGTGCCAAGCCGACACGGAATGCACTTCCCACAGGACTCCTCGGCCGTAAAAGAGAGAAAATACCTTGGGATATCGACCATGCAGGTTTCCTCATCCATCACGACCATTCCCCCGGACCCCATGATGGAACCTGCTGCTGTAAGCGACTCATAATCGACCGGAAGGTCAAAAAGATCGGCAGGAATGCATCCTCCGGAAGGCCCCCCGGTCTGAACTGCCTTCACTTTTTTCCCTTTCGCCACGCCACCGCCAATCTCAAGGATGATCTCTTTCAGACGGATGCCCATGGGAACTTCAATCAAGCCGGTCCGCTCCACCTTTCCGGCCAGGGCAAAGGTCTTCGTTCCTTTGCTCTTCTCTGTCCCGAAACCTGCAAACCACTTCGCCCCTTTTGTCAGAATCGCAGAGACATTGGCCAGCGTCTCTACATTATTGATGTTGGTCGGATTTCCCCAGAGGCCTTTCACGGCCGGAAAAGGAGGCCTTGAACACGGCATCCCCCTGCCGCCTGCAATGGAGGCCATCAGCGCAGTCTCCTCGCCGCAGACGAATGCGCCCGCCCCTTCCTTGATATGAATCTCAAAACCAAACCGGCTTCCCAGGATACTGCGGCCCAAAAGACCGCACTCTTCCATCTGGATCAGGGCTGTCTCCAGCCGTTTAATGGCCAGCGGATATTCCGCACGGATATAGATGTAGCCCTCATTGCACCCGATTGCGTAAGCTCCGATCAGCATCCCCTCGAGGACCGAGTGGGGGTCCCCTTCGAGCAGGGATCGGTCCATGAAAGCGCCCGGGTCTCCTTCGTCTGCATTGCAAATGATATATTTCATCCGGCCCGGCGCCTTTCTTGCAAACTCCCATTTCATCCCGGTTGGAAATCCTGCCCCTCCTCGTCCCCGCAGGCCGGAGTCTTTGATCTCCCGGGCCACTTCTTCCGGGTCCATCCTTAGGGCTCGCGCCAGTCCGCCGTATCCGCCCCGGGCGATATAATGCTCAATATTCTCCGGGTCGATGATGCCGCAATTGCGAAGCGCAATTCGAACCTGGGGCTTGATCATGGGGAGGTCTTCGAAGCGGGGAATCCCATCCACGGGCCCCTCGCCTCTGAAACAAACAGCCCAATCGGGCCTTGGATTATCATTTTTAAGGTAGGAGAGAAGGATTTCCTCCGCCCTTTTCGCTGTGAGATTTCCGTAATAGATGAAAGGTCCTCCGGGTTTCCGGACGGCCATGATCGGTTCCAAGTAACACGTGCCAATACATCCCACCTGCAGAATTCGGCCCAGGAGGTTCATCTGTTTAAGTGTCTGTTTGGCCGTCGCATAAACCTCATCTGCCCCAGCTGCTTTCCCGCAGGTTCCCATCCCGACCTGGATGAGAGGTTGTTTAAGGGTCTCGAGGGCTTTCCAGTTTTTTTCAGCTCGCTCCCTGATCAATGAAAAATCCATGGCGCTCCTCAATCTTTCTCTATGCAATTTTTCTTTTTTAATCTATGTAATTGTCATGGCCGCTTGCCATCCCAGAATTAATGGCAATAGTTCGTTGGCCAGGGTTAAGGTTTGGGTTATGGTAAGGAAGCCAGTTTGGGCAAGGGGAAAGAATTTCGGATCTCACCGAGGAGTTTCAATGCCCTGGACCGGTTCAGGCTCCCGTAGACAGAATCGTTGATGACCATGACCGGCGCCAGGGCGCAGGACCCAAAGCAGGCGACGGTCTCAATCGTAAAAAGGCCGTCCGGCGTCATCTGTCCCGGGACGGCGTGAAGATAACCCACAATCGTTTCCAGAAGCCGGTCTGACCCCTTCACATGGCAGGCTGTTCCGCGACAGACCCGGACGATATATTTCCCAACGGGTTGAAACCGGAACTGGGCATAGAAAGTCGCCGTTCCAAAAACCCTTGCCGCCGATAATCGCGTGATACGGGCAATTTCAAGCATGGCCTGCTCCGGCAGAAAACCGAGCCTTCTCTGTGCGCGCTGAAGCATGGGAATGAGTTCCTCCGGCCTTCCTTTAAATTCCTTCCGCATCTCATTAAAAAGATCCTCTATCTCCGACCTGCCTTCTTCAGGCAATTCTGCATAGATGGCCTGTTCCATAGGACGTTTCCTTTCTCAGGTTGAAACTCCTGAACCCTTTACCTGGAAAAACAGACGAGTTACCAGGCTTCTCGCTCCAGTCGCTTGTAGATGAACATGAGCTGTTCTTCGGTCAGGTTCCCGATATTCTTCCGGATCCACTCCAGATCACCGGACAGAATAGCGGCCTTAGCCTTACGGGTAAGCCGGTATTCCTTCAGGGCCTCGGACCCATGCTCCATCAACTCGCGCCAGAACTCCCCGTCATGGTAAGCCCTTTCCAGAACCCGGATGACCTCTTCCTTCTGGATCAGTCGTTCCTTATGCGTCTCGACGATGAGCGTTTCCATGGATTCCTTCTCTTTCTTTTCCAGCGCGCTCTTGACAGCCACCTTAAATTCATCCTCTGTAAAGGGTTTGCGCAGATAGTCCGAGACCCCCATCTTGACGGCCTGGACTGCCGAAGAAACAGAGGGATAACCCGTGATGATAACCACATTGGTTCCGGGCCGCTTCTCACGCACCTCCTGCACAATCTCCATGCCATCCATGTCGGGTAACCGAAGGTCCGCGACCAAAAGGTCAAACGCTGCCGCCTTGAACTTATCCAAAGCAGCATGCCCTGTGTTTGCAAGGTCCACCTCGTAGCCTTCCTCACGCATCACCATCTCAAGTCCCCTGGCCACATTCAACTCATCCTCCACCAGAAGGACATGGGGCCGGTAGGTCGTCTCACTTCTAATGGTTTCCTGGATTGCGCTCATAGTCTTTACCTCCTTTTATCCACAGTCACCCTGAACTTAGCAAGATAGATGCCAAGGACACCGAAAGAGGTGATTAAAGTGATTTATCAGTAATATGAATGGGTTGAACCAAATTGACCTCAGTGAAAAAGGGAGACTTTATCGCCAAATCGTATAGAAATTTATATATGCAAAAGAGGGGGAAATACTATTTTAATAATTGCTTTAAATAATTAGGAGTGTATAATAGAATATACGTTGAGGGGCCTTCATGGATAAAAGAATAGATTTTGAAACACTTTATAATATCCTTAGGGATATCAGTTCATCGCTCCATTCGGGCACCCATGTCAAAGATGTTCTGGACATTCTTGTAATGAAATCTGCTCAGATGCTCAATGCCAGAGGCGCTCTTATCCGGATTTTAAACCCCAAAACGAAACATCTCGATTTGGGAGCCTCCTATGGTCTGAGTGATCAATACCTTTCCAAGGGCCCGGCCTTCCGCAAGGAATTTGTAATGGACCTCTGTCGCCAGAACAGAGTACTTGTCATCCGGGACATCTTGAATGATCCCTTTGTTCAATATCCCAACGAAGCCTGGGCAGAAGGAATCCGTATGATGATTGACGCGCCCATCACCTATAAGGACGATGTCCTGGGTATTCTTCGAATCTATTTCGACGAACCGAGGGAATTTCCCGAGGAAGAGCTACAATATCTTATCCTCATTGCAGAACGGGGGGCTGCCGTCATCCAGAGGGCCCAACTCATCGAAATACAGGAATCCAGGTACGATCAGCTGGCGCTTCAGACAGAAAAATTATCAGCCCTGGGCCGGATGGCTGCCGGAATCGCCCATGAAATCAACAACCCTCTTGCGGGCATCCTCCTTTTCAGCTCAAACCTGCTAAAAAAAGTTCCGGAGGAGAACCCCCTCAGGGAAGGTCTTCAAATTATCATCCAGGAGACTTTGCGCTGTAAGGCCATCATCCAGGACCTTCTCGAATTTTCCCGGGCAACCGAGCCCAAGGCGGCCCTGGCCAATGTTAACAGCGTGATGGGAAGAGCCATCCACCTCCTTGAAAATGAGTTCCGGCTCCACCATATTCGATTGGAGGCGGACCTGGACAAACAATTACCGGAGATCCTCATCGATGAGAACCAGATTCAGCAGATTTTTGTCAACCTGTTGCTCAACGCCATACAGGGGATCGAAGAACAGGGAACCGTTACCATCCGGACTTATGTTGGTCCCGATCGAAAAAATGTGACCATCGATATCTCCGACACGGGGTGCGGGATTCCTCCGGACAACATGTCCAAGATCTTTGAGCCTTTCTTCTCCACAAAGCCAAAGGGGACCGGCCTCGGCCTGGCCGTGACCTATGGAATCGTTCAAAAACATGGGGGGCATACTTATGCCTACAGCCAGCCCAACCAGGGGGCCCGCTTTGTCGTAGAGCTTCCCATCCCCTTAGGGGTTGATCAAAGAGAAATAAGAAGATAGCTATGAAACCCGCCAAGATTCTGGTCATTGATGACGAATCCGTGGTCTGCAAAGGATGCCGCCTGGCGCTCTCGAATGAAAACCATGTCGTTGAAACCTGCATGACAGGCCGGGAAGGGATGAGCCTCCTTGAGGAAGGGGAGTATGACCTGGTCCTTTTGGATATGAAGTTGCCCGACATCGAAGGAATGGAAATCCTCAGGACCATCAACCAAAGAAAGCAGGGCCTTCTGGTGATCGTTATGACGGGTTATTCGACCGTTCAAAACGCCGTGGAAGCGATGAAGCTGGGCGCCTTTGACTATCTGTCTAAACCTTTCACCGAAGAAGAACTGATTCTTGCGGTACAGAGGGCCATCGAAAAAAAACGGCTGGTGGAAGAGAATCTTTTCCTGAGGAAAGAACTCTTTCATCGGTTCAGCTTCGAAAATATTATCGGAGAGAGCCCTAAAATTCTTTCCATTTTCGAACAGATTGAAAAGGTCGCTCCGACCGACAGCACAGTGCTCCTCTATGGGGAAAGCGGCACGGGCAAAGAACTCTTTGCAGGAGCCATTCATGCTCGTAGCCAGAGAGTTCACCGTCAATTTATTGCCGTCGATTGCTCTACCCTCTCCCCCAACCTTCTTGAAAGTGAGCTTTTCGGCCATGTCAGGGGAGCCTTCACCGGTGCAGTCCGGGAAAAAGAGGGCATCTTCAGTGTCGCCCATGGCGGAACCCTCTTCATGGATGACGTGACTAATCTCAATCTTGAGATCCAGGGAAAACTCCTTCGGGTTCTTGAGATCGGCGAATACAAACCCGTGGGAGCAAGCCACATCCAAAAAACCGATGTCCGAATCATTGCGGCGACCAACAGGGATCTGAGGGCGATGGTTGAAGAGGGACGGTTCAGGGAGGACCTCTTTTACCGTTTAAATGTCTTCCCCATCTATATTCCTCCCCTCCGGGAAAGAAAAGAGGACATCCCCAAGCTTGCCTATCATTTTCTCAGGCACTTTTGCCGTAAAACAGGAAAACGGATCGAAGGGTTTTCCGATGGCGCCTTGGAGAGTTTAATCCATTACAATTGGCCGGGCAATGTCAGGCAACTGAAAAATGTGGTGGAACGTTTGGTCATCATGGCCGATAATACAAAACTTGACCTGCCCCACCTGTTCGATCAGCTTCAGACCAACCGACCCTGGATGGGCCGCCCGATTCCCGGGACACTGAAAGAACTTCATGCCGAAAAGAAACGCCTCCTCGAAGAAACTTTCGGACAGATTCAGCAAGCTTTTCTTATCAATGCCCTCCGGGCATCAAACGGAAACATCACACGTGCCGCCGAGAGGGTGGGCATGCAACGGCCCAATTTCTGCGCCCTCCTCAAAAAACACCGCATTTCCTCCGCTTACATCAAAGAGGAGATACAGAACAAGAAACCGGACTAACAGGAGGACCCTAAATGCGATTTGGATTTCATATCTCCATCTCCGGGGGATTTTCAAAGGTCGTTGAAA
This sequence comes from Deltaproteobacteria bacterium, assembly GCA_020059605.1. Taxonomy (GTDB): domain Bacteria; phylum Desulfobacterota; class BSN033; order BSN033; family UBA1163; genus RBG-16-49-23. The sequence continues at coordinate 21,480 of JAGVBT010000036.1, read as the reverse complement.
AGGCTGAGATTCGGGGGTGCGAGACACTTCAATTCTTCTCCAGGAATCCGAGAGGATGGCGCTATGATGCTCTTAATCCTGATGAAGTGAAGACGTTTCACGCATCCGTCCGGTCCTCCCGTCTTTTTCCCATTTTTCTCCATCTTCCCTACCTTCCCAATATCGCTTCAAGACGTTCGAAGTTTTACCCCCGGTCGATCGACTCGATAGTGATCGATCTCCAGAGGGCAGAGCAGTTAGGGGCTCCCTATCTGATCATCCATATCGGCCACCGGATGGAATCCTCTGAGGGGGAAGCCGTTGAGGCGGTTGCCTGGGCGGTAAACCAGGCCTTTGACCGGGCAAGAAATTCAACTTTCCTCCTCCTTGAAAATACGGCCGGACAGGGAACGGAGATCGGATATGAGTTCGGTCAAATCAAAAAAATCATCGAACGGGTTGAGGCGCAAGAAAAAATCGGAATCTGCCTCGACATCGCCCACGCCTTTGAGGCGGGATATGATTTTTCGAATCAGGATGGAATTGAGAAATCCATCGAGTCTTTCGATCAGACCATCGGTTTAAACCGGCTTCATCTGCTCCATCTCAACGACTCAAAGACCCCCCTCGGATCGAGGAAGGATCGGCACTGGCATATCGGTGAGGGATACATCGGCCTGGACGGATTCCGGTATCTGATCAACCACCCTTCATTAAACCATCTCCCTGGAATTATGGAGACCCCCAGAAAGGATACCGTGGAAGACCTGAAAAATATGAAGGTGATCAGAAGCCTGATCGACCCTTAGTCGAATGCGGAAAAATATTGATTCATATTGTCCCGCACAAAATGCCAAAATATGAAGCTTAATGCAAAAATAATCCTTTTTATAACCTCTTTCGCTCCGGTGATTGTTTTTAAAGTTGCATCTTCGTTGCCGGATTTCTCTCCTGCCGGCTTGGTTACGGGAAGCCCTTCTATGCCATCACTCTACCCTTCATCATGGTTTTTGCCGTTGGGCTTCCGGTGGTTAAAATTTATCCGAAGTATTTTCTTTTGTGATTCTTAAAAAAAGGGGGACCTCTGATGAGGGAGGATCTTCCTTGTCCAGATTGCAGAAGTCAGAATGAATTGGGGGAACGGGAGATATTCCATTCCTTTTAAGCTATTTGATAAGTCGCTGTTGCATTTTAAGAAGGGCCAGAGGAAAGAAGATGAGACTGAAAAGCAGAAGATAACCGATTTCCCAGAGCAGGGAGATATGGATTTGTCCGAAGCTGAAAGCCCGCGAAAGATTGACGAGATGGGTGAGAGGGAAGAGGGTAGCAGCTTTCTGAGCCCATTGGGGAAGATTCTCCAGAGGGAAAAAGGTTCCGCTGAAAAGAAACATGGGGGTGATAAACAAAAAGACCGGTAAATTGAACATTTCGATATTGGCCACAATCCCTGTGAAGAACATGCCAATCGATCCGAAGGCAATCCCTCCCAGGACCGCAAGAGGCAGGATAAGGAGACCTTCTGGAAATCGGATGAACCCGAAAAAACTGATCACCCCCATCATGATCGCTGCTGCGATAAACGATTTTGTTGCCCCCCAGACAATTTCTCCTGTGATGACCTCTTCAAGGGAGAGGGGGGTGGCCAGCATGGCATCAAAGGTTTTTTGATAATACATCCTTACAAAAGAGGCATACGTGGTCTCAAAAAAAGAGTTATACATGATACTGACCCCGATCAGGGCAGGGGCGATGAAACTCATATAGGAGATGTCAGAACCCTGATAACGGATGTTTCCCACAAGGGCGCTTAACCCGACGCCAAAAGCGATTAGATAAAAGAGGGGCTCAAGAAAGGGCGGGATGAAACTGATCTTCCAGCTCTTCCTGTAAACCTTCAGGTTTCGTCCCCAGACCCGGAGAAACCGTCTGGATATTTTGATCCGAAATCCCTGGGTCATTCTCTTAACTCTCTTCCTGTCAACTTTAAAAAGACATCTTCGAGCGTGGCCAACCTCATCACACAGCCTTCTTTACAAAAATCCCGGGTAATCCTCTGGTAGAGTTCACCCCTGTCTTCACAATAGACGATCAGGCGGTGCCCCAGATCTTCATGGGGAAGTTGGCGGGCCTGGATAAAGGACCTGAGTTCACCCGTCGGCCTGGCGATCTCGATGACATTTCCTCCGACATACTGCCGTATCAGTTCCCCTGGGTTACCTTCAACCAGGATCAAACCATGATCGATGATGATCAGCCGGTCACACAACCTGGAAGCTTCTTCCATATAATGTGTGGTCAGCAAAATAGTTATCCCCTTCCCCTGAAGTTCTCCAAGCCTGTCCCATATCTGATGTCGTGACTGGGGGTCCAGACCGGTGGTCGGTTCGTCAAGAATCAGAAGGTCTGGGGTGTTGATGAGCGAGCGGGCCAAGACGAGGCGGCGCATCATTCCCCCGGAAAGTTCGGTCACGGGCGCATTTAAACGATGCTTGAGGGCAATGAAGTCGAGAAGCTCCATCGCCTTTTTACGGGCCTCCTTTTTGGGCATATCGAAATACCTGGCGAAAATCTCCAGGTTTTGAAGCACTGTCAGATCCGGATCCAGGCTGTTCTCCTGCTGGCAGACGCCAATGTGAAATTTGATCTGACGCCAATCCCGGGAAATATCAAGTCCAAAGACCTTCAGTCTCCCGCCGCTCATGGGAGAAAAACCATAAACCATCCGGACTGTGGTTGTCTTCCCGGCACCATTGGGGCCCAGAATCCCATAACATTTCCCGGTTGCTACCTGAAAAGAGATCCGGTTGACAGCAACAAAATCTCCAAAGGTTTTCAATAAATTCTCTGCCTCAACAATATATTGGCCGGAGAAAAGGGTTCGTGTTCCTAACACCGCTTGGGGATGGACCATATTTTTCCTCTCATCACATTAACCTTAGCGCACAACGATGACAATATGATTTTATGAAGAATTTGAGACTATTTCAATGGGAGAAATACGGTCGAGGTAAGCCTTCGAAGAATGACCCACAAGGAATCATCCCTCTTGAAATAAATAGAAATTCCCCCTTAAGATAAAATTGATATGATTCTGATCTATCCTCCGGTTGCTAAACCCTGTGAACCTCCTGCGGGTATTCCAAAACTCTGTGGTGCCCTGAATCACCAGGGGATAAAATACAGGGTGTTAGATGCCAACTTAGAGGGTCTTCTCGGCCTTCTAAATACTCCTGCTGCATCATCGGACACCTGGACCAGGCGGGCATCCCGTCATCTTACCAGACATCTCGGCTTGTTAAAAGGATGGGAGGCTTACCGGGATGATGGCCGTTACCCCCGGGCCATCACGGATATGAACCGGCTTCTTGAGATGGCGGCGAACGTTAATCGTGTACGCCTCGGTCTGGCAAATTATGAACATCAAGATCTCTCTCCGACAAGGAGCGCTGATCTTTTCAGGGCCGCAGAAAACCCGGAGGATAATCCCTTTTATCCTTATTTTAGAAAGAGACTCGCAGAGCTTTTAAAAATGGAACAGCCTTCTGTTATTGGATTTTCGCTCAATTATCTAAGCCAGGCCCTGTGTACGTTCGCGATGATCGGTTTTCTTAAACAGGTGTGCCCTGGAATAAAATTGGTTTTGGGCGGGGGGCTTGTGACCTCATGGATGAGAAGGCCTCATTGGAAAAATCCATTTGGGGGCCTGATCGATCATCTTGTGGCAGGACCGGGAGAAACTCCTCTGTTTTCATTCATCGGTATGAAGTTCGAGAAGGGCCATTATAGGCCGGATTATGATTCTCTGCCCATGAGGGACTATATTGCCCCTGGACCGATCCTTCCTTACAGTGCTTCAAGCGGATGTTACTGGAATAGGTGTTCATTCTGCCCTGAAAGGGCTGAGGCAAATCCTTATGTTCCCATTCCAACGGATAAGGTGATCCATGATCTTCTTCATCTGGTTGACACTCAGAAACCGGTTCTTATCCATTTGCTGGACAATGCGATCAGCCCATCACTAATGGAGGCAATCTCTGAACATCCTCCAGGGGGTCCATGGTATGGCTTTGCCAGGATCACACGCCATCTCAATGATCCAGATTTCTGTTTGGCCTTGAAGCGATCAGGATGTGTGATGTTAAAACTTGGTGTGGAATCAGGAGACCAGGGTGTGCTCGACGATCTACAGAAGGGGATCCATCTTGAGGAGGTTTCATCCGCTTTAAAGAATCTGAATAAGGCGGGGATTGCCACCTATGTCTATCTTCTTTTTGGAACTCCCCCTGGATCTCTGATTGAGGCACGAAGAACCCTTGAGTTTACTGTGAAACATCATGATTGCATCGATTTCTTGAATCTTGCTATCTTCAATATGCCCATCTATGGACCGGAAGCCCAGCAGATGGAAACAAAACCTTTTTACCAAGGAGACCTTTCTCTTTATACGAGATTCGATCATCCGAAAGGATGGAACAGGTCTTTGATCAGACAATTCCTGGACAAGGAATTCAAAAGACATCCTGCGATCGCACCGATTCTGCGGAGAGATCCTCCTGTCTTCACTTCCAACCACGCCCCCTTTTTCGTTATTGAATCGGAGCTACGGCAAAGATCACGGCGCTCCAGAAGGAATGAGAGGTGATCTGGATCAGGAGATCTCTTTTCCAGAGGTAGAGAAGGCCCCAGAAGGCGCCGGCCACCAAAGCAGCCAGGATGAGCAAAAGGTTGCCGGAGAAGACATGAACTCCCGCATAAACACCGGTGGTCACCAGACAACCCACACCCTTTCCCCACCTGGTCATGAGACGTTCTTGTAGAAACCCGCGCCAGAAGATTTCCTCTCCCGGTCCGGTGATCAAGAAAAGGAGCAGAAAGATAAGGGCGTTGGAGGTTCCCTCCCCCAGAGAATAAATCCCTCCGACCTGTGCTTTCGCTTCGGGCAGAAGATAAGGAGCCAGTTGATCCCCAAGAAAAAAGATAAAATAAAGAACGGCCGCCGAGAGTAGCCCGGTCAGGAAGGAGCGGAGCCGGAAAGAAATTTTTGGTTTCTGCCAGAATAAAGAATAGAGAGTAACCACCATTACGGAGAGGCCGATCTTTACCCAGAAATTTCCTCCTGCCCACCCGAAGGTGATCGCCCAGCAGACGGTCGCTAATAGGAAGGCGCCCCAGATCATAAGGGTATCATTCTGTTCAAGACAAAGGAAAGGATGAGAAGGAGGCCGAAAAAGGTATTGAGTTGGGCAGTGATTGCATCGGCTGCCTCCGGGATTTCTTTCATGAACCCTTTCAGAAGAGAAATGGCTTTAGGAAGAGAGAGAAGAACCAGCAGCCCCCAGGGGCTTAATATTTCGACCAGGACCATTCCGATCACATAGAGATAGGCGGCCAGGATGAAACCCGCATAGAGAAAGATGGACCGGCGGCTCCCGAACAGGATGGCGATCGTTTTGATCCCCTGGCGGGAATCGTAAGCAATGTCGCGGATGTTATTGGCCAGGAGAACCATCCCGACGAGAATCCCGAAGGGGATGGAAAGATAGAAGGCCTTCAGGGAAAGGGCCTGCCGCTGGACCGCAAAGGCCCCCTCGAACATCAACGGCCCCCACATGAGGAAAACGAAAAATTCTCCCCAGGCCTTGTATTTGAATTTGACCGGGCCTGCCGTATAAAAGAGGCAGGCCAGAAATCCGATCACCCCGATCCAGAACACAAGCATGGAGCGTCCGAAGGAGAGAATCAACCCGATCAGAACCGTGATGACGTTGAGAACAATCGCCTGGGTTAAAAGCTGCCCAGGAGTGAACATCCCTGCAAGAATAGGTTGAGGACGGTAGCGAGCCGTAGGAGAATCAGGCTGGTCGACCTGGTAACGCGTGTCGAAATAATCGTTGTAGATATTTGCCGTGGCATGAAAACAGACGATCCCGATGCAGACCAGCAGATACCACCCCCAGAGAATGGGCCCCTCTTCTGCCGCGATGAGCGTTCCAATGGAAACCGAAATCAGGGACATGGTGAAAGACCACGGGCGGGTCGCGATGAAATGGTTCTTCAACCTCTGTTTCAAGCTTTTTCCTTCTTCTTTCACAAGGCCAGTATAAAAGAAAGCCGGCCCCCCTGGCAAGAGAAGAAAATCCGACAATAAAAATTTGTTTGACAAGGTTTTTGGACCGTGTGTTATATTGAACTTATGAAATTGTTTTCTGGATTGGATGGATTCTCTATCGATGGGGGGTGCCGCATTGTACCATCTGAAGGAAGTGAGGTTGCAGACCGACCAATATCCTACCCGGAATCATTATCCTTTCAACATTGAAGTGCTCCGGCAGACGCGAAGCTTCTCCTTTTCCTCGCCGGTCACTTTTTTCATAGGGGAAAACGGTTCGGGGAAATCGACCCTCCTGGAAGCCATTGCGCGGCGATGCAACATCCATATCTGGAGCGGAGCCGAGAATACCCGTGTGGACCCGAATCCCTATGAACAGATGTTCTTCCTGTATCTTGATGTTCAATGGACCGACGGCATTGTCCCGGGTTCTTTTTTTTCATCTCAAATCTTCCGAAATTTTGCCCAGCTGGTGGAAATGTGGGAAGCCGACAATCCGGGACAGATCGATTATTTCGGAGGCAAATCATTTCTGACTCAATCTCACGGCCAGTCCATCCTGTCCTTTTTTAAATCCCGTTATAAAATGAAAGGGCTTTATCTTCTGGACGAACCCGAAACGGCACTTTCGCCCAGAAGCCAGGTCGAACTTATGAGACTTCTCCGGGGGGTAAGCGCCACGGGACAGGCCCAGTTCATCATTGCCACCCATTCCCCGATCCTTCTCGCATTTCCCGGGTCTGTCATCTACACCTTTGATCACATCCCGGCCCAAGCGATTCGGTATCAGGATACGGAGCACTACCAGGTTTATAAAGACTTCATGGAAAACCCCGGCCAATTCCTCGGGGAGGATTGACGCCGGAGAGATTTCGATGGCTGGAAGATCGGGATGGATGAGGTGATTTTAAAAGGATATCTTCCGGGCGCAATTGGAAGAATCGTAGAGCTCCATGGAACCTACTACCACCGGAACTGGGGATTCGGACTCTTCTTTGAATCCAAAGTGGCAAACGATATGTCTGAGTTTTTCAGCCGGTTTGATGACTCAAGAGATGGTTTCTGGGCAGTCGCCAAACAGGATCGGATTGAAGGCGGGATTGCCATCGATGGTATCAATACCCTGGCCGAGGGAGCCCACCTTCGATGGTTCATTCTCTCCCTGGAAATGCAAGGCCGTGGTTTCGGCCATCGATTGATGGAAGAAGCCGTCTTTTTCTGCAAAAAGAAAAATCACCAACAGATCTATCTCTGGACGTTTGAGGGGCTTTATCCCGCTCGCCATCTCTACGAAAAATTCGGGTTTAAGCTGGTCTTGCAAAAGGAAGGGACCCAGTGGGGAACAAAAGTGATTGAGCAGAAATTTGAACTCAAATTATGACCCAACTAAAAAGGACCCCAGGAGACGTAACAGGAAATCCGTAAATGGCCTGCCCGGTCTGAGGTGGGATCGATGAGAACCCTGCCCCTTCGACATACAGGGATTTTTTACAGTATTACTTACCTTTATATTGAGGCTGTCTTTTCTCTAGAAATGCACGGACTCCTTTAGCCTTATCCTGGGTAGAACAAAGTTTCCCAAAAAGTTTGCTTTCTTATTTCATAGCCTGTGAGAATGGCATTTCTTGGCTTACCCTTATTGCCTTGCTGATAGCTCTACGGGCAAGTGAAGGTTTTGCTGAAAGCGTCTAGCCCGATTGAGTGGCTTCGTCAATGAATGTGTTTTCCTCTTTGACTTGATGATCTATTCGCCCGACCTCCAGAGTGTCCTGATCCAGCCTTATACTCCATCCCTCATTAAGCTCATTTTTCTCTTTATTTGCGATAATTGTAAAAACCGTTGCCGGTTTTTTGCCCCAGATGACCCGTCTTGACCAGATCTGCCATCTTCCGGCCGGGTTCGAACCGATCTCCATAAACCTCGGTCAATCCCTCCAACGCATGATAAACAACATCCAAACCGGACATGTCCATGAGTTGAAAAGGCCCGATCGGATGGTTGAATCCCAACCTCATCGCCTTGTCAATGTCTTCGATCGAGGCAATCCCCTCCTCGTAAATCCTCATACACTCTACCACTAAGGCAGAAATGGCACGGCTCGTAATAAACCCCTGGGCATCTTTGCAGATCACGGTCTCCTTCCCTATGCTCTTACAGAAGCTCACCGTTGTCTCCAAGGTTTCCTGAGATGTCTCCGGGGTGACGATCACCTCGATCAGTTTCATCACCTGGGGTGGGAAAAACCAATGGGTGCCTATGACCTGCTTGGGCCGGCGCGTGCTACTTGCCAAAGAGCTAATGCTCAGTTCTGAGGTATTCGACGCAAAAATCGCCGAGGGCTTGGCGATTTTTTCCAGTTCAGTAAAGACCTTTCTTTTCAACTCAAGATCTTCCGGAACGGCCTCGATGATCAGATCGGCTTCCGTCACAGCGACACTGAGGTCTTCCGTGAATGTCATCCTGCTCGATATCTTTTTTGCATTCTCCTCCGATAGCTTTCCTTTGTCCACCAGTGCGTTTAATTTTTTTTCTATGTTGGTCTTCGATCTGTTTAAAAAGTCCGAATCGATATCCCTCACAGAGACAGGATATCCTCCCATGGCAACGACTTGGGCAATGGCGGTTCCCATCATTCCAGCACCCGTCACTGCAACCCTATTCAACTCCATCTCGGATGTCTCCTTTCAAACCTTCCTCGATCTCAGGACAGAAATATCCTCTCGTTTGCGGTTGAGAATCTCTAAAGAAAATTGCCCTGGCGGAAGGCCCTTCTCACAAATTACCCGCCAGGATTTCACAAACTTATTTCAGTACTTTGGGTTTTCGCCAATCGGTGATTGTGACTAACCGTTTATTGGCCACATCCACTTTAAAAAATTTCACCATCTCCCCTGGGGCATGGCTGGTTGAGGTATAGGTGACTGGCGGAAAGACCCCTCCCGTACTATATTCTTTCAAGGTTTCCAATGCCGCCTTCAGACTCTCTGGTGTGAGGTCTTTACCTGCCCGCTTGAAGGCTTCTCCAAAAAGCATCGAAACTCCAACCCCATTGATATAGAGTGAGGTCAAGCCGATATCCGTGCGATTGTACTTCTGAGCAATTTCACGGACCAGCTTAATGCCCGGGGAGTCATCCCACCAGGCCCCGACGAAATTTACTCCAATAAAGTTTTTAGCCCCTTCACCACAAGCCTTGACAATCATGTCATCGGCCGCCCAGTTGAATCCAAAAATATGCTTGGGCCAATAGTTGTATTTCTCCGCTGTTTTCACAAAGGTGATCGTCGGAGGAAGGAGAAGACAGGTGATCACATAATCCACCTTGTCATTCATCAGCGAGAGAACCTGAGAACTGGCATCCACAGCACCGGTCGGGAGAACCAATTCTGACACGAGGTCCACGCCATATGCCTTGGCCCTTTTTTTCACGGCTTCCATGGATTTGATCCCATATTCCCTTTTTTCATAAACCACTCCGATACGAGGGTTTTTCTCTTTGAGATCATTGAAGATGTAATCGACGATAGTTTCGTATTGGGCTTCATAAGTGGCTCCCATGGCAAAAATATAGGGTTGAAAGGGATCATAAAACTCCTTCATCAAGGCATTTGGGATATTGGACAATTTATATTGGTTGATATTTTCTAAATTGGCCATGGTCTGCTGGGACCCTCCTGTGGTGATCACAGTTAACACATTATCGCGAGTGATCAATTTTTTGAGGGCTGCTACGGACTTGGGCGCCTCGAAGGAATCGTCCTCCCAGATCACCTCAATCTTTCGGCCATGCACCCCTCCCTGATCATTGAGGTATTGCATGTAATCCACCATGCCTTGCCCATTTGGAAGACCCAGTGCGGCCACCGGCCCGGTCTTGACTAAAATCAACCCCATTTTGATCGTGTCCTTTGTTACCCCCCGTTGAGCCAAACACGGTACTGTCAATAGACAAACCGAAAAGAAAACCAACAATCCCATCCACATTCCTCTTGCTTTCATAAAGCACCTCCTTTGATGAAATGGTAAAAATGGTTAATAGGTTACTGTTACGATGCCCCTGCCTTCGTCCCGCATGGCGGGGCTTCGCGCAGGCAGGCGTTTCTTCATTAAAACACGTTTATCGGTGACGATGCTCGTTTCGAAGCGGGAAGTTCGATGCCCGAAGCTCGATAGGAACAAAATCGAGCATCCAGTAGCGATAGACGAGCATCGACCCGCTGCGCAAGCGCTTACGTTACTTGGCGAGTACGAGCTTCGACAACGACAAACGTTATTTCAATTTAGAAATACGGATCAAGCAAAACACTGGATCACCCTGCCCATCGGACGAAACACTTATTTTCTATCCAATGGCCCATGTCCGGGGGACGCCCACGAACCATGAAAATGCTGCGGCGAATCGGTTAGGGTTACAGCTACGAAGCCCGTTTCGTTTAGCGTCTAAGGGTTACGTCAAATTCTTTAGACGAGAGACGTTACCGAATGACGATACGGGCATCGTCACCGTGACCGTTAGACGTTACCTATTTACTTAATACGTATACGGCCAATTCTTAAAAGAGGTCTTGATCCGTCTCCAGATTCCATTCAGCCCTTCCGCCTCGAAGATGAGGAAGAGAATGATCAGCAGACCGAAGGCCGCAATGTTCCACTCTTCGTTGTACTGCCCCTTCAAAGCTGGAATCAGGAAGGCCAGGAAGCGGGAAAAGGCCTTGATTAACTCCGGAACAAGGACAATAAAGACCGCCCCAAAGATCGAGCCCAGAACCGTTCCCAACCCACCCACAATGATCATCGCCAAATATTGAATGGAGAGGAGCACGGTGAAATGTTCCGGATGGATATATCCCATGGTATAACCGTACATCCCCCCCGCAATGCCTGCCACAAAGGAGGAGATGGTAAAGGCCATCACCTTGTACGCGGTGATGTTGACGCCCATAACTTCGGCGGCAATATCTCGGTCTCGAATGGCGATAAAAGCTCGGCCCACTCTTGTCCGTACCAGGTTTTTAATGCCAAGGATCACCAGAGCCGTGACGATCAAGAGAAAATAAAAGAGCTTGTTGTCCGAATCCAAAGGAAATCCAAGAACAGAGATTTTAGCCACATGGATGCCTCGAACGCCCCCCGTCAGCTTGTCCCAGGTGATGAGTACATTTTCAACCACCACGCCGAAGGACATGGTGGCCATGGCCAGATAAAGGCCCTTGAGCCTTAAACAGGGAATCCCCAAAGCGCATCCCACTGCCGCCGACATCCCGCCGCTTGCAAGCAGACAGATCCAGAATGGAAGTCCCGCCTTGCTTGAAAGAATGGCGGTCGTATACGCCCCGATGGCGATGAAAGCGGAGTGGGCCAATGAGATCTGCCCTGTATAGCCGACCAGGAGATTCAGTCCAATGGCTGCAACGACGGTGATACAGGAAAGATTGATGAGATAGATCAAATAGGGATTCCCCCATAGAGGAAGGGTGGCAAGGAGGACTAAAAAAATCACCATCCAAACACGGATCCAGATGGTCTGGAACAGTTTGATGTCCTCATAATAACTTTCCCGGAATGTCTTGCTTCGTATTGCCACGTTAGACCCTTTCTATCTCCTTTTTCCCGAAAAGACCATAAGGCTTAACCATCAGGATGAGAAAGAGGATGACAAAAGGCGTCACATCTTTCACGCCGCCCCCGATGACCGGATCCAGATACCCTCCGACCAGATTCTCCATGACGCCAATGGCCAGGCCGCCAATGATGGCTCCGGGCACACTTTCCAGGCCTCCCAGGATGATGGCTGGGAAAGCGCTGATGGCGACAAAGGTCAATCCGATATTAACGATCATGGTGTTCGCCAGGAAGATGCCGGCAACGGCAGCCGTCACAAAGGCAATGCCCCAGACCATGGCGAAGATGCGTTTTGTGCTGATGCCCATCAACAGGGCCGTCTCCTGGTCGTTGGCTGTGCCCCTCATGGCCAGACCCATTCGGGAATATTTGAAAAAGATGAAAAAGATGGCGACGAGAATGGCCGTGCAGATCATGACCCATATCTGGGTCATGGAAAGGGTGACCCCGGCCACATGGACAGGTTCTTTGGGGAAAGGAGTCGGAAAGACATAATTGTCATGACCAAAGGTGATACCCGCCATGCTTCGTAAAAAGATGCTCAACCCGATGGTGATCATGACGACTGCAAACACTGGCTCGCCGAGCATGGGTCGAAGGACAAACCTCTCCGTCAGGACGCCTAACAAGGCTGCGATCATAACCGTGACCAAGGCAGCGGTTAAAAAAGAAAAATGGAACTTTGCCATCAAAAAGTAGCACAGAAGTGCCGAGATCATGATGATCTCACCATGGGCAAAATTGAGAATATCCGTAGCTTTAATGATGAGCACAAAACCCAGGGCGATCAACGCGTAGAGGCATCCCACGGCAATGCCGCTTGCAAATACTTGGATAAAGTATGAAAGCCCTTTTTCCACAGCGTTTCTCCTTTTAAGGTCCCGGCGACAACTCATACAAACGCATTAAATCAGATGCTGAAACGAGTTCAGCATGACAGGAAAAAGCATGTCATTCCGAACTTGGTTCGGAATCTCGAATTTGGAAAGGACAAATCATTCATTGCGTTTGTATTAATACATGGCGTCAATGATTTCTTGATACTTCTTCTCGATGATCGCCCGCTTCACCTTCATGGTGGCAGTCAGTTCTTCGTCGTCCGGATCCAGCTCTTTCTCCAGGATCTTGAATTTCTTAATCGTCTCAACGCGAGAAAAATGCTTATTGACATCCTCCATTTCTTTTCCAATCAATTTGTAAATTTCGGGGTGTGTGGCCAGGCTTTTGTAGGTGGTATAGGCAATCCGGTGATTCTGGGCCCAGTTGGAAACATTTTCGAGATCAATTTGAATCAGGCAGGAGAGATATTTCCGCCGATCTCCAATGACAATGGCTTCCTTGATAAAAGGACTGAATTTGAGTTTGTTTTCAATCTCCGAGGGAGCGATATTTTTCCCACCCGCCGTAATGATGATGTCTTTTTTTCGATCTGTTAGGTAGAGAATCCCCTGTTCATCCACCTGACCAACATCCCCGGTATGAAGCCAGCCATCCACGATTGCCTCTTGCGTGGCCTTTGGATTTCCATAATAACCGACAAAAACCGAATCCCCTTTCTGAAAAATCTCCCCATCCTCGCCCAATTTGAATTCCACACCCGGGATGGGTTTCCCAACGCCACCGACCCTGATCTCATGGTCTTTTGGCATGAACGAGATCCCGCTCATCTCCGTCATTCCGTAGCACTCCCGAACCTGCACGCCGACGGAATGATAGAACTTGATGAGATCGGGGGAAAGGGGAGCGGCTCCGCTGACAAAGATGCGTGTCTGCAGAAGGCCGAGGTGATTTTTGAGGGCGCGGAATAGCGCAATATAAGCAATCCCGTGGAGAAACTTCCAGAGCAGTGGCACAGGCCTGTTCTCGAGTTTGTATCGGGAGGCCCGCTCCCCAATGGGCATCATGGCTTTAAAAACCCATCGTTTAACGAAGATCGCATCTTGCATTCGAATCATGATATTTGAATGCATCTTCTCCCAGATTCGAGGAACATTCAAAAAGGCTGTGGGAGAAATTTCTTTCATGTCCTCCTGCAGGGTGTTGACGCTCTCAGCGAAATTGACCGTGTATCCAACATACATGGGGAAGATTAAGGAGAACATTCTTTCCGCAATATGGCAGAGGGGGAGAACAGACACGATGGAATCATTCGATCTGAACTCCAGAACCTGGGAAAGCCCTCTCACCATGCTGAGCATCCCTTTGTGACTGATCATGGCCCCTTTGGGATCACCGGTAGTCCCCGAAGTGTAAACAATGATGGCCACCTCTTCGGCCCGTGTCGAGCGAATGCTCTCCTCAAAAAAATTGGGCATCTGTTCAATGAGGGCCCGACCCATTTTCTCTGTCTCTTCAAAGCTCATGATGAGCGGGTCCTTATATCTTCGCAACCCTTTCATATCAATGACGATCACTTTTTTTAGAAGGGGAAGTTCGTCCTTGACCTGAAGAACCTTATCCACCTGTTCCTGATCCCTGGCAACAACAAACTTAGAATCAGAATTTTTGAGAATATACCTTACCTGCGAAGCCACATCGGTCGGATAAATCCCCACCGCAATGCCGTGGAGGGATTGGGCGGCAATGTCTGCAAAGAGCCACTCGCAGCAATTGTCTCCCAGGATGGAAACCTTGTCGCCACGTTCAAATCCTAAGGCCTTCAGACCCATGGCGAAATCCCGGACATGTTCGTAATAATCACTCCAGGTCAATCTTTTCCAGATACCAAGATCCTTCTCCCGGAGGGCAACCCGATGTCCCTGTTCGCGAGCATTTCTTAAAAAAAGTTTTGGAATGGTACCGGTTTCCACGAGCCCCTTTCTTCCAGGATCAATTTTCTTCCCCGAGATAGGCCTCAATCACCTTAGGGTTGGTTTGAATTTCAGAGGGAGTTCCCTCTGCAATCTTGGATCCAAAATTGAGAACCGTAATCCAATCCACTATATCCATGACCATGGCGATGTCATGCTCCACCATGATGACGGTGATCTCCAGTTCCTCTTTGATGTCCAGCACAAAGCGAGCGATATCTTCTGTTTCCTCCACATTCATGCCAGAGGTGGGCTCGTCCAGCAACAGGATCTTCGGCTCCATGGCCAAAGCCCGTCCCAGTTCAACCCGTTTTTGGATGCCATAGGGAAGAGTCCCCACCACCTTTTTTCTGACCTTCTCGATCTCCAAGAAATCGATCACTTCTTCTACTTTTCGACGATGGGCGATCTCTTCTCGCAGGGCTCTTCCCCAAAAGAAGATGCCCGAGAGGGGGCCTGAACGAAATCGATGATGTCGACCCAGAAGCAGGTTGTCAATAACACTCATATGGCGAAATAGTTCAATATTTTGAAAAGTTCTGGCAATGCCTAAGCCCGCGATCTGATGGGGTTTTTTGTTGAGAATGGATTGGTTTTCATAAAGAATATCCCCTTGCGAAGGCTTATAGACTCCGCTGATGCAGTTAAAGAGGGAGGTCTTGCCCGCACCGTTCGGGCCGATCACGGCGTGGATCTCCTCTTTCCTGACCTTCATATTGACCTGTTGCAGCGCGACAATGCCGCCAAATTCCAGGGTTAAATTTTTAATTTCCAGGTGTTCCATGGTTGTTCTTTAAGAGAGCCATCGCTTCCGCCGTTTGTAGTGTTTCACCTCAGCATAGCTCTTCTTGGTCTCCTCATCCGTAATTCCCAGATAAAACTCCTTCACGTCCTCGTTCTCCATGAGGTCCTTACAGGGTCCATCGAGGACGACCTTTCCATTTTCCATGATGTATCCATATTGAGAAAAGTTCAGGGCAATCCGGGCATTTTGTTCGATCAGGAGAATGGCTGTTCTCTGTTCCTGGTTAATCATCCTAAGGATTTCAAAAATTTCTTTCACCAACAGGGGAGCAAGCCCAAGGGAGGGTTCGTCCAGCATCATCAATTTCGGCCTCGACATGAGAGCACGGCCGATGACCAGCATCTGTTGCTCTCCACCGGACAGAAAGATAGAAAGTTGATCTTTTCTCTTGGCCAAAATAGGAAAATAACCATAGATCATTTCCATATCTTTTTTTAATGACGAACGATCTGACCTCGTATGGGCCCCGATCATGAGATTTTCAATCACTGTCAAATCATCAAAAACCTTTCTCCCTTCAGGAACCATGGTGATCCCCAGCTTGACTATCTGATCGGCATCTAACGTGTGGATTGGTTTCCCCATAAATTCTATGGCGCCTTCCTTGAGTTCTCCATTCTGGGTCTCAAGGATTCCAGTGATGGCTTTGAGGGTCGTGGATTTACCCGCTCCATTTGCTCCCAGCAAAGCCACGACACCGAACTCAGGAACCTCTAAAGAAATCCCTTTTAAGACCAGAATGACATCATTGTAAACAACTTCTATATTGTTAACTTTTAACATGGCGACTTCGTTTCCGCTCCTCAGCGCTCAACCAGGATGGCTGTACCCACTCCCCCGCCGGCACAGAGAGAGGAGATCCCTAAATTCAAACCTTGTCTTTCCATTTCGTAAAGAAGCGTCACCAAAATTCGGCAACCCGTAGAGCCTACCGGATGTCCCAGAGAGATGCCGCTTCCATTCACATTCGTAATCTCTCGATTGAGACCCAGATCCTTTTCACAACTCAAGTAGTAGGAGGCAAAGGCTTCATTGATCTCAAAGAGCTGAATATCATGGATCGTCAAACCTGTCTCCATGAGGACTCTTTGAATCGCTGGAACAGGGGCAAGGCCTACAAGGAAAGGATCCGAAGCCACGGTGCAATAGGAACGAAGCGTCGCCAATGGTTTTATCCCACGCTCCTTTGCCTCTCGTTCGCTCGTTAAAATGATGGCCGAAGCCCCATCATTCAGCCCGGAAGAATTGCCCGCGGTCACAGAACCTCCTTCTTTAAAAGCTGACTTCAGACGGCTCAGGCTCTCGATGCTGGTATCCTCTCGTGGATGTTCATCCGTCGTTACTTCGACTTTTTTTCCTTTCCCAGACGGGACGTCTACCGGAATAATCTCTCTTTTGAATCTTCCTTCTTTCATGGCCCGAACAGCGCGCTGATGACTGCTCAGTGCCAATGCATCCTGCTCTTCACGGCTAATATGATATTTTTCTGCCAGCCGCTCCGCCGCCATCCCCATCCCCCCTCCAACCGGGTATTCTTGCATCCCTTTCCAGAAAAGGTCAACAAGCTGGGCATGCCGCAACCGTTGTCCCCAGCGAGCTGTCTCCATGATATAGGGTGCATTGCTCATTGATTCGACACCGCCCACTAAAATGATACCCGCTTGACCCAAGGCAATGGCATTGGCTCCTGAGATAATAGCTTGAGACGCAGAGGCACAGGCGCAGTTGATCGCGTAACCGGGGACCCGGTTGGGTATGCCCATGAGCAGAGAGGCAATCCGGGCAATATTTTGGTCTATCGGAGAAAAACAATTTCCAACAATGACTTGATCAAGGTCCTCTTTCTCGAGTTGAGCACGACGTAAACTTTCCTTCATCACCGTCATCATCAAATCGAGAGGTTTTATTTCCTTTAAAGAACCCCCGAAATCACCGATCGGGGTTCTGACACCGCTGGTAATGACAACCTTTTCCATGAAGCTTTTCTCCATTCAACAACCCTTTCATCCTCTCCCGAGGAGTTCACGGGCAATGATCAGCTTCTCAATTTCCTTGGTTCCTTCCACGATCTCCACGAGCTTGGCATCCCGGTAGAGCCTCTCAATCCCGTATTCACCCAGATAGCCATAACCGCCGTGGATCTGCACCACCTCATCGATCACCTTGACCCCTGCTTCTCCGGCAAACCACTTGGCCATGGAAATCAGTTTGGGATCGATCTTACCGTGGTCCACCATCCAGGCTGCCTGATAACAGAGGGCTCTGGCCGCCTCGACCAGGCTGGCCATTTCGGCCAACTTGAATTGAATTCCCTGAAAACTGCCGATCGGGCTTCCAAACTGTTTTCTCTGTTTCGCATACTGGATCGCCTTCTCCAGCCCCCCCCGGGCGATCCCCACCCCCGCCATAGCGACCGGAATGCGGGTATGGTTAAAGACGGTCATGAGCTGATGAAATCCATTTCCTTCGATCTCTCCCACCAAATTCTCTCTCGGGACTTTCACCTCAGAAAAGCTGATTTCCGCTGTATCCGAAGCCCGCATCCCGAGCTTTCTCTTCAATGGGTTGGCCTCGAAACCCTCCCGGTTCGTCTCTACGAGGATGGGACTATGCCGTTTTGACTTACCTTTCTCCT
Organism: Deltaproteobacteria bacterium; assembly: GCA_020059605.1. Classification (GTDB taxonomy): domain Bacteria; phylum Desulfobacterota; class BSN033; order BSN033; family UBA1163; genus RBG-16-49-23. The sequence continues at coordinate 3,519 of JAGVBT010000036.1, read as the reverse complement.
CCTCATCGGTGACGCAGAGGAGGACCAAATAGTCCGCAATGCTGCCATTGGTGATAAAGATCTTGTTCCCCTGGATCACATAATCACCATCCTCTTTTCTGGCGACGGTCGAGACGGAAGCCACATCGCTTCCGGCATCGGGCTCGGTAATCGCCATCCCCATGATGGCCTCTCCTTTGGGCAAAAGGGGAAGGTATTTTTTCTTCTGACCTTCCCTTCCGAAGAAGAGAATAAATTCGCAACCTAACGTGGTGTTGAGAATAGCTCCGCACCCGGCATCCACCCGCGAGAACTCCTCGGTAATCAGGGCATGTTCCAGAAAACCCAGGCCCGCGCCTCCATAGGCTTCATCGATAAAGACCCCTACAAATCCAAGCTCGCAGGCCTTCTTCCATAATGCTCTCGGAAAAGTCTCGTGGAGGTCGCATTCTTCCGCCACCTCCGGAAACATTGTCTCCGCAAATTCCCTGGCCGCCTTTTGAATATCTTTCTGTTCATTGGTCAGTTCGAAATCCACATTGTCCCCCAGTGTTAAACTCTCCCAAGCAGCTCTCTTGCAATGGTATTCTTTTCGATTTCCTTGGCCCCCTCGTAAATCTCAACGATCTTAGCGTCCCGGTAAAAACGCTCCATGTCATAATCTGCAATATAGCCGTAACCGCCGTGAAGCTGGAGCGCGTCATTAGTCACTTTGACGCCCACCTCTCCGGCAATATATTTGGCGATGGAGATGAGCTTGGGGTCCACTTTCCCGTGATCGATCATCCACCCTGCTTGATAGGTGAGCGCTCGTGCCGCCTCAACCCAGGTGGCCATCTCCGCAATCTTGAATTGGATGGCTTGAAATGTGGCGAGGGGCTGGCCAAACTGCTTTCTCTTCTTGATATGCTGGAGGACCTTGTCCAAAGCGCCCTGGGCCACGCCCACACCCTGTGAGGCGGCAATGACACGGTTGATATTAAAAAGTTGCATGATCTGAGAAAAACCTTCCCCCTCTTTCTCGCCGACCAGGTTCTCTTTGGGAACCTTCACATCGCTGAACCGGAGTTCGGCCGTATCGGAGGCCCGGATGCCCATTTTCCCGGTGATCTTTAACGCCCCGAATCCAGGGCGGTTCGTCTCCACGATAATGACCCCGTATCTCTTTAACCTTGATTCCGCCCCGGGGTCGGTCAAACAGAATACGGCGAGATAGTGTGCAGTACTTCCATTGGTAATAAATTGTTTTGCTCCGTTGACCACATAATATTGCCCTTCTCTTTTGGCCAGGGTCAATATGGATAGGATATCGCTCCCTGCATCCGGTTCCGTGATCGCCGCCCCCATAATCGCTTTTCCCTGGGTGAGGGGGGGGAGATATTTCTTTTTCTGTTCTTCCGTGCCATAAAGCTGGATGATTTCGGAGCCGAAGGTCGTCAGCAAAATATTTCCGCAACCCGGGTCCACCCTCCAGAACTCTTCCATCACCATCGCAAATTCAAGAAAACCCAATCCAAGGCCCCCGTACTCTTTTTTGATAAAGAGCCCGATAAAGCCCAGTTCGGAGGCTTTCTTCCAGATCTCCCTCGGGAATTCTTCCTTCCGATCGTATTCGCGGGCCACCCCTGGAAATTCCCCCTCGGCAAACTCTCTCGCCGCCATGCGAATCTGTTTTTGTCGGTTGCTCAGTTCAAAATCCATTTCCTCCTCCGCTTTGCCCCCGTTAGGTATAATGACCTGTTCGAATGTCTAACGGGGTTTACGCCATCAATCCCCTGAGCATGATTTTTTTAAAAGTATTCACAAAGGCTTCTCCATCAATTTCATTACGGTTCATAAACCATCTGAGTAATATTCCATCATGAAAGGCAATAATGGTCAGGGCGCCAAGGTCCGGGTCAATCTCTTTTTTAAAAATCTTTTCTTTTTTTCCCTGAAGAATGAGGCGGGATAGAAATTTTTGATATTTCTTATAAATCCTTCTAAATTGGGGCTCTGTCCCATGATGAGCGCCGACAAGTTCCGCCGCCAGCGTGGTGAATGAAACGCAGAGTTCTCGATTATAATAAGAAAAAGCGGCATTATAGCGAAAATACTTTTCAAATTTATCCTGGATATTCCCGCGGACATTCCTGACGGCCTGGATCAAACCGTTTAAGAAACGTTTTTCGAAATCTTCAACAATTTTTTGCAACAGTTCCTCTTTGCTTTTAAAATGCCAGTAAAGCGCTCCTTTCGTCACCCCGGCTGCATGGGTGATATCGTCGATAGAGGTCCCATGGTAACCTTTCTCCAGAAAGATTCGCATCGCCTGGGTGAGGATTCGATAGGACGTTTCTTTGGACCGAAGGGCCTTGGTGCTCTCAAGAGGTCGCATTGCTTTTACATACTAAACAGTCAGTATATGGCAAAACTGGAAGCATATTATGAAAATCAAAAAAATTTGTCAAGAAAAAATTTTTGAAAAATTTTTGAGGGGCAAGAAAAAGTTGAAGTTGGGGAGTTCATCCATTATAGTTATGAAAGCGGATAAAGGAGGGAACAATGATCGTCAAACAATTTGAAGTGGGAAGTTTTTCTGTCTTCTGTTATCTGATCGGGGATGAGGAAACCGGGGAAGGGCTCTTCATCGACCCTTCGGATGGTGCGGATGATCTCTTGAAAGAAGCCAAGGCCAAGGGATTGGATAAGATCAAATATATTGTCAACACCCATTCCCATGTGGACCATGTCATGGGCAATGCAGAGATGAAAAAAAAGAGCGGTGCAAAGATCGTCATCCATGAAGAGGAAGCCCCTTATCTCTCCCGCACCCCTCCCGATCTTCTCATGATGTTCAGCGCCACCCCCTCTCCGCCTGCCGATATTCTGGTCAAAGAGGGCGATCTTATCAAGGTGGGAAAGGCCGCGCTCAAAGTGCTCCACACCCCTGGCCACTCCCCCGGGGGAATGTCTCTCTATATGGATGGAATGGTCTTTACAGGCGACACCCTCTTTGTGGGGTCTGTTGGAAGGACGGATTTCCCTGGAAGTTCATGGGATGTGATGGAAGCTTCTATCCGGAAGAAACTCTATACCCTGCCCGAAGATACGGTCGTTTTCCCGGGGCACAACTACGGATCCACACCTACCTCAACGATTCAATATGAAAAACGGCACAATCCTTTTGTCAGGGGATAGGATCAAGAACATCCTCCTTTAAGCCGGCGTCAGTCTGGGAACCAGGAAGGAGAAGAAACTTTCCTTGGGGTTCTCCCGCTCGATCTTCTCAAAGGCACACTCCACCGCGGAGCGGATCTCCTCCAGGTCCACCGGCTTCATCGCCTGATAAAAAATCCCCGCACCCCGAAGCCGCCTCACCAACCCCAAAGACTCCTCCGATGAGATCATGATCACCTGTACCCTCGAATTGATCTTCTTGAGCAACGAAACAATATCAGAGGCCTTCAACCCCTCAATCTCATCATCCAACAACAACACCTCAAAATGATTTTTCTGCACCTTCCGAATCATCTCGCTCAACGCCCTGGCCGCCTCCAC
>JAGVBT010000081.1 GCA_020059605.1 Deltaproteobacteria bacterium | reverse complement strand
TTGAATCGTGTTCTTTTGAAGCAAGCTTCAGGAGTTTAATGAGTAGAGGTTTCGCTTCAAGGTTTTTCCGGAAGAACCTCCCAACCCTTTTTGTGTTTCATTAACTGAGGGGTTACGCTGAAAAACACACGGCCGTTGTTTTATAAATATATCCCGGTGTATAATTTTATTCTTTGCGTCGATAGAAAAGCACGCATGAAAGGAGTTGAGTCGATCGAGGACTCAAAATGATCAATCTCCTCTTTGGCCTCGTCGGCGGGGTTGGCCTGTTTCTGCTGGGGATGTCTTTGTTAGCCGACGGACTCAAGACTTTTGCCGGCGATGCGCTTCGACGGGCGCTGTTGCGGTTCACGGGGAGGCCGGTCAAGGCGTTCGCCTCCGGCGCGTTAGCGACCGCCCTGGTGCAATCCTCCAGCGCAACAACGGTGACGGTGATCGGTTTCGTGAGCGCGGGGTTACTGACCTTCCCCCAGGCGGTCGGGGTTGTGCTCGGGGCAAGTCTCGGCACGACGAGCACGGGATGGTTGGTCTCGGTGCTGGGCCTCAAGGTCAATGTGGGATTCTACGCCTTGCCCCTGGTGGGTATCGGGGCGTTCCTAAAATTGCTGGCGCCGGGACAATGGAAATCTTTCGGCCTGGCGCTGGCCGGGTTCGGCCTGATTTTTATCGGTATCCAGACGCTGCAGTCAGGGATGGAGGGATTTTCGGGTATTTTCCGGTTCCCGGAGTTTATTTTAGCTGGGTTCATCGGAGACGCCGTCTTTGTGTTGTTCGGCCTGGCGTTGACGGTGGTTCTGCAGTCATCAAGCGCAGCCGTGGCTACGACGTTGACGGCGTTGCATACCGGTTCGATCCACTTCGAACAGGCAGCTCTGCTGGTGATCGGCGCGGCCATCGGCACAACGGTGACAGGCGCCCTGGCCGCTATCGGCGCCAGCGTATCAACCCGGCGCACGGCGCTGGCCCACGTCCTGTTCAATCTGGCCACGGGCCTGATCGCGGTGGGGTTGCTGCCGTTGTTTTTAGGGGGGATTCGGTGGGGACAGGAATTTCTGGGACTGGAACCGGGAGCGGTCAGCCTCGCAGCATTTCACACCTCGTTCATCGCTCTTGGGGTGTTGTTGTTTCTACCGTTTGTGGATCGGTTCTCTCGATGGATTGAGCGACTGCTGCCCGAAAAGGGGCCGACGTTGACGCGTCATCTCGACCCCACGGTACTCAACGTTCCCCCCGTGGCATTGGAGGCAACCCGGCGCGTCTTGAGCGATACGGCGGGCCAGATGTTCCAAATCCTGCACGCCCGTCTCATGGACCGTCCGGTGGACGCATCTGGAACCCGTCGCCTGGAGCTCCAACATGCGCTCAACCAGACGCAGGAATTCTTTTCCAGGATTCCGCCAGGGGCCGAGGGACAACCCCTGTCACAGGCACGCGTGGCTCAGGTCCATGCCATTGAGCACATGATGCGGCTCCAGTCAAGGCTTCAACCGCCGCCCTTTTTAAGACAGAAGGCGGAACATGACCATCTGCACCAAAATGTGACGCTCCTCCGCGAAATTCTGGAGCTGGGGATGTCGGGGTTGCAGGGTTACGCCACGGGGGATTGGTTGAAAAGAATGGAGAAAAGTTCGATAGAGTTGTCGGAGCTTCAGCAGAAAGGGCGTCCCACGGTTCTCCTGCAAACCGCGGGCGGCAGCCGGTCCCCCGCAGCGGCTCTGGATACGCTGGATGCCATGCGATGGCTTGACCGCGCGGGATACCACATCTGGCGCATCTGTAATTATCTGGGCGGAGAAGGGTTGCCCGAGCCCACTCTCGTGGAAGGACAATCCCATCCGGAGGAGTGAGGAGATTTCGGAGGAATGTGTTTATGATCGAGACCACCCCCGGCCTGTTGTTCGTTTTATTCATGCTTCTGGCTTCTTCTGCCTTCTTCTCGGGTTCTGAAACGGCCTTTATGTCCATCAGCAACGGCCTCCTGGCTCTCTTCGGCATCGATGTCTCGAAAAAGAAGAGACCGGCCATAACGGAAGCGGAGATCCTGACCTATATCAAAATGATGCACAGCTCCTCAGTTTCAAACAGAAGCGGTTCCACCAGGCGCTGGTGAGAGACGAAGAGGGAAAGGTGATCGGCCTGGTGACGCTCGAGGATATCCTGGAGGAGCCGGTTGGCGAGATCGAAGATGAACATGACGAATTGGAAAAACCGTAATGACGTTCCAAGAGCCCGGTGGCCGCTGATTCATCCTCTGGGTAAGGGAATGATCCGTCTGATCAATTATCTGGGGGCGGTGTCCATCTTTATGGGGAAGTCCCTTTTCATGATCTTCCAGCCCAGGCAGGTTCCTCTCATCATTGAACAGGTCTATTCCATCGGAGCCCGTTCGGCGCTGATCGTTTTGCTGGTGGGGCTCTTTACCGGCATGGTCCTGGGCCTGCAGCTCTTTCACACCCTGGTGAAATTCGGTTCGGCTGGCGTCCTTGGTTCAGCCGTTGCCCTCTCCCTGGTCCGGGAGCTCGGGCCCGTGTTGACGGCGATCATGGTAACGGCCAGGGCGGGCTCGGCCATGGCCGCGGAGATCGGCAGCCAGAGAATCTCGGAACAGATCGACGCTCTGGTGACGATGCGGATCGATCCTCTTCGGTACCTGGTCAGTCCGAGGATCGCCGCCTCGATCATCAGCTTCCCCCTGTTGACGGCCCTGTTCGACATCATCGGGATCATTGGCGGCTACATCACCGGCGTGATGCTCCTGGGGGTCAATGCAGGGGCCTATTTCTACAGGGTCCGGTCGAGCGTGGAGATGGAGGATATCATGAGTGGCTTCGTCAAGGCGGTGGTGTTCGCCGTAATCGTTTCAACGATCTGCTGTTTCCAGGGATATTTCACCCATATGCAGAAAGACAGCTATGGCGCCAAGGCCGTGGGACTTTCCACGACCTCGGCGGTCGTATTGTCATGCGTTTTGATCCTGGTGGCAGATTATGTCGTCACCTCTCTGCTCATGTAGGCGGATGGATCTATGGGAAAGCCACTGATCGAATTCAAGGGAGTCACCAAGCGTTTTAACAGCCATACCGTCCTCGATCAGGTTGATCTTGAGATCTATGAGGGAGAGGTAGCCACCATCATCGGGAAGAGCGGAGGCGGCAAGAGTGTGCTGCTCAAGCACATTGTCGGGCTCCTCCAGCCGGACGAAGGCACGGTTCTATTTGGCGGCCAACCGATTTATAAAATGGGCAAGAAGGAGTGGAACCGGTATATCAGCCAGGTGAGTTACATGTTCCAGAACAATGCCCTTTTCGATTCGATGACGGTCTTCGATAACATCGCCTTCCCCCTCCGGCAAACGACCGATCTGGACCGGAAAGCGATTGAGGATAAGGTCAGGACAAGATTGGAGCAGATGGAGCTTGGCGACGTGGGGGGAAAATATCCCTCGGAACTCTCCGGGGGCATGCAAAAGCGGGTGGCATTGAGCCGGGCCCTGGTCACGGATCCGAGGATTGTGCTTTTTGATGAACCCACTACCGGCCAGGATATGATCCGGAGGAATGCCATATTAAGCATGATTGCACAATACCAGAGACGGTTTGGATTCACCGCGGTACTGATCAGCCATGACGTGCCGGATGTCTTCTTCATCTCGAGCCGCATTCTTGCTCTCGACGAAGGGAAGATTGTCTTTCAGGGAACGCCCGAGGCGTTTGAGACGTTTCAACATCCCTTCCAGGACGAGTTCGTCGATAGCCTCGAGGAATTGCAGGAGCATCTGACAGGAATTTATTCAAAACGGCATTTTAAGGTCCGATATCAGAAGCTTCTCGGCCGGAAGCGGCCCCAGGAAAGGTTCGTCGTGGGACTCTTCGCTCTCGATCATTTCGAAGATCTCTGCGAACACCTCGGGCATACCGCCGGACAGGAAATTCTTGATTCCCTGGGAAAGTACATCAATAAACACTTTGGGGCCGTGGGAGGATTTTCCGCCCGGCAAAGCAGAAGTCAATTTTCAATTGTACTCCCTTTTTCAAACCTCCCGGAAGCTGAGCAGATTCTCAGGGACTTCTCCATGGAGCTTCGGGAGGAGGGGTTGCGCACCATTCAAACAGAAGCCCGCATCCACAGGGAGGCCTGTTTTGAATTCGCCGTCCTTGCCGGGCTTGCCGAGGGGGAATTCGGCGTCAAAGAAATTGATCGCATCCTCGGCCAGGCCCGGAAGAATCAAAGGGAAGTCGCCCGGGTTCATTGTGGAAAACGGAGGTAGAGCGGAATGAAAAAATATCATTATGAAACCGTCGCCGGCATTTTCGTGCTGATCGGGCTGCTGTGCGTCGGGTACCTGGTGGTTCAACTGGGAGATATCCGGATCTTCGGCAGAGATTCTTACACCCTCTCCGCCCGCTTTACTTCGGTCTCGGGTTTAAGGGTGGGCAATCCCGTGGCGATGCTCGGGATAGAGATCGGACAGGTGGAAAGCCTGGAGATCGATCAGAAAAACCAGGTGGCCGTCGTGACATTGAGAATCAAGAAGGGGATCAATCTCTACGACGATGCAATGGCCTCCATCAAAACCGCAGGCTTGATCGGCGATCGATACATCAGCATCGATCCGGGAGGGGGAGGGGAAATCCTGAAGCCCGGGGAGAGCATCACGGAGACCGAATCGCCGGTGGATATCGAAGAATTGGTCAAGAAATACGCTTTTGGCGAGGTGAAAAAATGAGGAGGCGATGGAGGAAATTCGGAGTTCTTCTATTTGCACTGATGACCGTTTCTGCTTCAGCAATGGCGGGGGAAGCCCTCCGGGCCATTGAAGCGCACGTCAACAGAGTCCTCGAAGTGGTTGACAATCCGGCTTTAAAAGACAAGGCAGTCAAAGAAGAGAAAGTTCAATCGATTGTCGACGAAATCTTTAACTACGCCGAGCTTTCGAAGAGGGCCCTTGCAATCCATTGGCAATCCTTCAGCCCTGAACAACAGAAGGAGTTCACGCACCTCTTCGGTAAACTGCTCAGGCAAGTGTACATGGACCGAATTCTTGCACATACGAATGAGAAGGTCGTTTTCGGCAAAGAAACCAGGCTTTCTGAAAACAGAATCGAGGTTGAAAGCGAGATCCTGATGCCGACGAAATCGATCCCTGTCCGGTACAGGATGATTCTTCAAAAAGGCCAGTGGAAGATCTACGATGTCGTGGTTGAAGGAGTCAGCCTGGTCCAGAATTACCGGAGCCAGTTCAGGGGGATTCTATCAAAAGAGACACCCGAGGGACTGTTAAGGATTCTCCGGCAAAGAGTTGCCTGAAAGATATTGATTCACAGATCAACATGAAGATCCTATTAAAAAGTTTCGTTGATTATTTTAGGGATGACGGGCCGATGCTTGCCGGGGCGATTTCTTGTTTTTTCATGCTGGCTTTTATCCCGTTCTTTATCTTCCTCGTTTCCATCTTCGGATACGTCCTCGGGCATAACAGCGACTTTTACCATTTTTTTATGTCCCGTGTAGTCGGCCTCTTCCCGCAGGTCACCCATCAGATCACGAGAGAACTGCGATCGATCGTTCTTTACAGGGAGATTGGCATCGTCACCTTGTTGATCTACGGTCTCTTTTCCTATCAGCTTTATGTCTCTCTTGAGACAGCCGTCCACCAAATCTTCAAGGTCAAAATAAAGAGATCGCTGATCTTCTCGGTCCTGCTAGCTCTTCTGACCGTCACATTGATGGTCACCTTCACCATTCTCTCCTTTGGAGCCATGGGGATCCTTTCCCTGCTGGAGGAACTTCGCATATACTTCCCGGGACTGAAAATAGGAGTGGCAGCCGCTTTTTTTTCCCGGTTCGTCCTCTCCCCTTTTCTGGTATTTGTATTCACGACAGCGCTCTACCTGCTTTTGCCCCGGAAGAAGGTTCGGTTTCGCCATGCCCTCTGGGGCGGTGTTTTTACGGCCGTCTTTCTTGAAGCGGCCAAGCACGCGTTCACTTTTTATATGGCGGTCAAAATTTCTCAACTCGGAACCGTCTATGGGTCTCTAACGGCGATCATCACATTTCTGATGTGGCTTTTCTATTCCTCCAGCATCTTTCTGATCGGAGCGGAATTGGTTCGTCATCTCGGGAATACAAAAGGAAAGTGAGCTTATTCCTCTGTTCCAGATTCGGGGGGCCACCTTAACCCATGGAACCTGATTTTAAAGGCTCGGAAATCGAAGGACTGATCAAGGAGCAAAAATGGCATGACCTGAGACAGGTCCTTCGGGAATGGCCTGCTCCGGACATTGCCGAACGATTGCCCGATCTCGAAAAAAAGGAACGCGTCTTGGTTTTCCGCCTCTTACCACGCCCCTTATCGTCGGAAGTCTTTTCTTACCTCGAATCGAAACAGCAGGATGAATTGCTGAGAGATATGACCGACGAAGAAATGCGTCTGCTTCTGTCCAATTTAAGCCCGGATGATCGCACGCAATTTTTAGAGGAACTGCCCGGCCAGGCGACCCAGAGATTGCTCAATCTCCTGAGTTTCGAAGATCGAAGGAAAACCCTTCAGCTCCTTGGTTATCCGGAGGAGAGCGTGGGGAGGCTCATGACGCCGGATTATGTGGCGATTCGCCCGGAGTGGACCGTTGAACAGGCCTTGGGACACATCCGAAATAAGGGGAAAGACAGCGAAACGATCAACGTCATCTATGTCGTCGATCCATCGTGGAAGCTGATCGATGGCCTTGAACTTCGCCGCTTTATCATTGCCCAGCCGTCGCAAACGGTCGAGCAGATCATGGACCACACCTTTGTCAGCATTTCGGCGTTCGAGGACCGCGAAAAGGCCGTCCAGATGATCCAGCACTACGACCTCGATGCCCTGCCGGTCGTCGATTCGGACGGCATCCTGCTGGGCATCGTCACCGTCGATGATGTCATGGACGTGGCTGAAGAAGAGGTTACGGAGGATTTTCAGAAAGCAGCAGCGGTTATGCCTCTCAAGACGGGCTATCGGGATTCGAGTATCTGGCTCCTTTATCGAAGAAGGATCGTATGGCTAGGCGGATTGGTGTTGGTAAATCTTGTCTCGGCAGGAGTTCTCGCCGCCCATGAGGAATTATTGATTTCTTCCATTGCCCTGGCCTTCTTTATCCCGCTGCTCATCGCCACGGGGGGAAATGCAGGAGCCCAATCAGCCACTCTGATGGTCCGGGCGATCGCCACGGGGGATCTCCATCCGGGCGAATGGTCCTGGGCCATTGGCAGAGAGATAGGCATCGGTGCTCTCTTGGGGATGACCATAGGGTTGGCCACCTGGGGATTGGGCTTGTTCAAAGGAGGGGTCGAAATCGGGATCGTTGTGGGACTGACGATGATCGCAGTGGTGATTGTTTCAAACTTGATCGGTGTTATCCTTCCGTTTCTGCTGACCAGGCTTCGGATGGACCCTGCTGTGGCCAGCAGTCCTCTGATTACCTCTGTCGCCGATGTGGTCGGTTTGATCATCTATTTTTCTATCGCCACCCGGATTCTGGGGGCCTGGAGGTGAGACAAGTATGGCGGTGAACCGATTTTATTTATTGACGCTAATCGTTTTCGTCTTTCTTCTCGGCTATCTCAACTACCAGATATGGAAGCCGTTTCTGATTCCGATCGCCTGGGCGATTGTCCTGTCCATTCTCTTTTACCCCCTTTACGCCTTTATTCTCAAACTGATCCGCCAGAGGGCGCTCTCATCCGCTCTCATCCTCGGCTTGATCCTGATCCTCATCATCGGTCCCTTTTCTTACCTCACGTTCATGCTCATCATGGAGCTCAGAGATTTTTCAGACTATATGGCGGGCGGGAAGCTGGAGACCATTAAAAACCTGCTCCAACACCCCGGCGTGCTGCCCATTATTGAAAAGGCAACCTCCCTGCTGAACCTTTCCCCGTCCGAATTGGACAAGACCATTGCCGAAAATCTTTCCAGGTTCGGAAAGGACCTGGCGACCTATCTGACGAAAGGAGTGCGCGAAATCCTGACCGTCACCTTCCATTTCTTCATCATGGCATTTTCGATTTTCTTCTTCCTCAAAGACGGGCCCATCATTTTCAATAGGGCAAAAGATTTCTTGCCCTTTTCGGAGCAGCAGAAGGGAAGACTGGTGAAGCAGATCCGGGACATGATCATCACAACGATCTTCGGAGGGGTGATCGTCGCCATCGTTCAGGGGATACTGGGTGGCATCGCCTTTTCCATCGTGGGCATCCCCTCTCCCATCTTGTGGGGAGGCGTGATGGCCATTGCCTCATTTTTACCCCTGATCGGCCCGTTTATCATCTGGGGGCCTGCGGCCGTCTTTCTTATTGTGGAAGGGGCGATCCTGAAGGGGGTGGCCTTGATCCTGATGGGAGCTCTGGGGATCAGCATGATCGATAATCTCCTGAGACCTTACATCATCGGCAACCGGACGCGAATGCCCTTTCTGGCCATTTTCTTCAGTGTCCTGGGGGGGATCAAATTATTCGGATTGATCGGGTTCATTTTGGGGCCTCTGGTCCTGGCTATTTTTATCTCGGTGATCGAGATCTTCAGAAGCATCGAAGAATTAAAACCTACTTAGGAAAGGAGATAAGAGCGATGAACAGTTCATCATTGAAAGGCGCATGGAAGATTGGGACCGTGATGGGAATCCCCATACGAGTCCATTTTTCGTGGCTCATTATTTTCGGATTACTCACCTGGCTGTTATCTTCCCGTTATTTCCCCCAGGTCACGCCCGATCTTCCTTTCGTTTCTTACTGGATCAGCGGCATCCTGGCAGCGCTGCTCCTCTTTGCCTCCGTGGCTTTCCATGAACTGGCCCACTCCTACGTGGCCCAGCAATACAATCTTACGATCGAGAGCATCACGCTCTTCATCTTCGGGGGCGTGGCCCAGCTGAAGGGAGAACCTCCTCATCCGAAGGCGGAATTCTGGATCGCCATCGCGGGCCCGCTCTCCAGCTTCTTTCTTTCAGCGGTCTTCTTTTTGGCCATGATGAATACGGCCGGGGGAACCCGGGCCCTTTTTGCGTATCTGGCACAGATCAATCTTATTATCGGCGTGTTCAATCTCATCCCCGGTTTTCCGATGGATGGAGGGAGGGTATTGAGGTCAGCCATCTGGGGGAAGAAGAAGGACTATTTTTATGCGACCCAGAAGGCATCGAGTATCGGAAAGGGGATTGCCCTCTTCTTCATCTTCTTCGGACTCTTCTCCATTTTTACCGGTGGCCCGGGAGGAATATGGCTGATGCTCATCGGATGGTTTCTTTATAGCGCCGCACAGGCAAGCTATCAACAGTCCACGCTTCAGGAAACCCTCTCAGGGATTAAGGTGAAAGATGTCATGGTGAGAGAGATGCAGACCGTCGATCCCTCGATTTCTCTTGATAAGGCGGTGGATGAATATTTTCTAAGATACGGATATGGTGGCTTTCCGGTCATCGAGGACGGAAAATTTCTCGGAATCCTCACCCTGAAGGAAGTTAAGGATTTTCCCAGAGAGGATTGGGGGAAGGTAAAGGTCTCGGCCGTCTTCGTCCCCCACGACAAGAAGTGGGAGGTCTCTCCGGATGCCGACGTGATCAAGGCCCTCGAATTGATGATCAAGGAGGATAAAGGACGGATTGCGGTTACAGGAAAGGGTCAGATCATCGGGCTCATCACAAGAAACGGGATCGCCCGATACGTGCAGATCAAAGGAAAATAGGTGAAAAGGAGGGAAATAAAAAAGAAGCGTGTTCCAAAGGACGATCAAAAAACGAGACCCCAAAGATTTCGGGTCATCCTGGAGCAGCTTGAATGGTTTAGCCATTTATATAACCGGGAGAAACGATGATCGATGTTGAATACATTTTCGTTGGAGCGGCTGTTCTTTTGCTCCTGAGCATCATCGCCAGCAAGACATCCGGCAGGCTTGGAGTTCCTGCTCTTCTTTTCTT
>JAGVBT010000163.1 GCA_020059605.1 Deltaproteobacteria bacterium | reverse complement strand
CCCTATCTCCCCATCCCCCTATTTTTCTTCATCTCCTATCTTGAAATACTGGATTGTCGCGTCCGGATAGACGGCCACCCGTGCTCGATCTCCCCATTCTGCCTTCAGCAGAGCCAGCACTTCCTCCCACGTCTTTGCCCAGAGGATCAAGGGCGCCTTGCCGAAGAAACAGGCCCCTGCATGGTCTTTAAAAGGCGAAAGAACAATAAACCGCTTCACCTTCGTGGGCATGGGTTGGGGAAGCTTCAACCCCCCTTCTCCGCACCTCCCGAATTCTCCGAAGAGATAGTGGACGACTTGCCCTGCCGGTTCATTGGCAATGATGACGAGATCTCCCCCCTCTTCTTTCAAAGAAGGAACCCCGATAAAGGGAGCGATGGCGTTCTCATTTGGCTTTGAATACGCATTGACGATGACGACATCCATCTTCTTTGCCGGAACGGTCGCATAGACTTCTTTTGCAAGCTTCATCCCCTCATGGTGTTCCAGGATGGGGTCTCCGACAAAGAGTCCCGTGATTTCGCCCTTGAGGTTCAGGAGGGCGTCGATTTTCACATCGAGCCCGGCCATTCTCGTTGCCTCTTCAATATCAAGGCGGGGGATATTTCCGTCGACTTTTCCGAGGCCGACACATTCCGGATGGGTCTTAATCAAGCCGTGGTTGAAGGCAATGGACTCGATATGGGCCACGCCCGGGAGGATGATCTTTCCACCCCCTCCGTATCCGGAAAAGGAATGGGGGACGATGCATCCGATCCCGATCTTCAGATCGCAGGCCATCACCTCCCTGTTGATGGAGACAGGAGTGCCTTGCCTGGTCTTGCCGAGAGGAGTGCAATAATCGAAGGGATGATGGTTATAGACCGGGAATCGGTCCAATACCTCTTCTCCCAATTTTTTCCGAAAATCATTCGCCGTGTGCGCCCCGTGCGCTCCGAGGGCGGCAATGAACCGAATCTGTTGATCCGAAATCCCTGCTTGTTCCAGATCCCTGAGCACGAAGGGAACGATATCGTAAACCGGGGTCGGCCTGGCCAGATCATCAAAGAGGATGGCCACTTCTTTCTTCCCTCTGGCCAATTCGAAGATGGTTTTCGAACCGATGGGACGGGAAAAGGCTTTTTCTATTTCCTTCACTTCAAGTTTTTTCTTGTCTCCGCCCTTCATCGGGCAGAAGAAGACGGACCAGGGTTCCGGAAACTCCAGGTCCATTTCGGTATTCCCGTACCAGAGAAGCTGAGGGATTTTGATTTTCATCTTTTAAGGATTCAAGGGGTCAAGGGTTCAAGGGGTCAAGGGTTCGAGGGGTCAAGGTTTTTCTTTTAAAATAATTTTCACTCAGACCCTTGCACCCTGGACCCCTTGGACCCTTTTGTTTACAGTCCGAGGTAGCTCTGCCGGATATGCTGGTTTTTCAGGAGTTCCTGTCCCGTGCCGCTCATGGCAATGGATCCGTTCTCCAGGACATATCCGCGATGGGAGAGGGTGAGGGAATGGAAGATATTCTGTTCCACGAGAAGAATGGTCGTGCCCTGTTCATTGATCTCCTTGATGATGTCAAAGATGGTCTTGACCAGGATGGGTGAAAGTCCCAGCGAGGGTTCATCCAGCATCATAAGGGTGGGACAGGACATCAATCCTCTTCCAATGGCAAGCATCTGTTGTTCCCCCCCGCTGAGCGTCCCTGCCAGTTGATATCTTCTTTCTTGAAGTCTTGGAAAGAGCTGAAAAACCCATTCCATCGTCTTTTTCTTCGCCTTTTTGGCCTTTGAAAACCTGGCTCCCATCTCCAGGTTCTCAAGGACCGTAAGGGACGGGAAAAGTTGCCGGCCTTCCGGGACCTGAACGACCCCCATTGCAACAATCTGTGAAGAGGAACAGAGGTGGATCGGATGATCATTAAAAAAGACCTCTCCGACCTTCGACTTTAAAATGCCGGAGAGGGTCATCAGGGTGGTCGACTTTCCAGCTCCATTGGACCCCACCATGGAGATGATCTCTTTCGGATGGACCTCGAATGAGACGTTTCTCAACGCATGGAGATCTCCGTAAAAGACATCGATCCCGTTAACCCTGAGCACTGGCAAACTCCTCTCCCAGATAGGCCTCGATCACCTGCCGGTTTTTTACAATTTCCTCCGGAACCCCTTCTGCGATCTTCTGCCCATAGTTTAAAACAACCACCCGCTTCGAAAGGGCCATCATTCCCCGCATCACATGTTCAATCAGGAGAATGGTGACTCCTCTATGATTGACCTCCTTTAAAAGCCCGATCAATTCGTCCACCTCGGTGGGCGTCAATCCTGCCATCACTTCGTCCAGGAGGAGAAGCTTGGGTTCCGTAGCCAAAGTCCTTGCCAGTTCCAGCCGTTTCCGATGACCAAGGGTGAGGCCGGTTGCCGGCGTAGCCCTCTTCTCCTCCAGCCCCACCAGCTCAATCATCCTCATCGCCTTTTCCCGGGCCTCTTTGATTGTCTTCGCCCGGTTCAGGGCGGCAACTACCACATTCTCCATGACCGTCAGCTCAAGGAACGGCTTAACCAGCTGAAACGTTCTCACCATCCCCTTCTGGCAGACCCGATGGGGTTTTAATCCGACGATATTCTCTCCGTTGAACCAGATCTCTCCGGAATCCACCCTTAAAAAACCGGTGATGCTGTTAAAGAGGGTCGTCTTTCCGGCCCCGTTCGGCCCGATGATTCCCAAGATCTCTCCCTCGTTCAATGCAAAGGAGACCCGGGAAACGGCCTTCAGACCGCCAAAACTCTTATGGATCTCTTTCAGTTCCAAGAGAGGCAATTTCTAACCTCCTGGTTCTCCATAAATCCGGAATTCAAAAATCAAACGATATCCCCTCTCCCTTGAGGGATGAGGGTGAAGGAAAAATCTCTAACTTTCCCTCGATTCCCCCAGTATGGGTTTCAGGACCTTCTGAATAAATGAAAAAATTCCCCCCGGAAAAAAGAGAACAGCGGTAACAAGAAGCAATCCGTAGATTACGATATGGATCCCTTCCAGCCCGGCCCTTGTAAAATAGGATCGCGCAATCTCCGAAAGCGGGGTAAGCAACAGAGAGCCGATGAGCGGGCCGAAGAGCGTCCCGATTCCTCCGATGATGGGTCGCATGATGATTTCAATGGAGACCCACATGGACATCACGCTGGTGGGATGGAGATAAAAGATGTAATTGGCATAAAAAGTCCCGCCCAGTGCGGTCATGAAGGCACTGAGCCCGATGGCAATCATCTTGTATTTGAAGACATTGATCCCGAGACTCTCGGCTGCATCTTCATCTTCGCGAAGGGCAACGAAGTAGCGCCCCCATTTCGAAACCTCCAGGACCCGTACCACGATCAAAGAAAAGACCATAAAACCCAGGGCAATATAATAGTAGGGAAGATTTCCCCGGAAATGGAAATTCGCCAGGCCAGGTTTGAAATCGACAAAGAGGCCCATCATGTGACCCAGGGGTTTGAGGTGCAGGGCGGTGAGCCTCCCGATTTCCCCGAAAGCGATCGTCAGAAGAACAAAATAGACTCCCTTTAACCCGAACCGGAAACCCAGGAACCCGATCGCCAGGCCGATGAGCGAAGCCCCCAGGCCCCCGATCCACATGCCGACCCAGGGCGTCACGCCTAAGTCCATGGCCAGCTTGGTGGAAATATAAGCGCCGATACCCAGATAGAGAGAGTGCCCGAGAGAGATGGGGCCCGCATAACCGGTCAGGATATTCCAGGACTGTCCCATATAGGCATAGAAGAAGATCAGGACGAAGACCCCGAGGATATAATCGCTCACAAAATTGGGAAGAAGGAGAAGGATGAGCAAAATGAGACCCAGGAGGGAATAAATGATCTTCACGAACCCTTACCTCCGAAAAGACCCTGAGGTCGTAGAAGAAGGATCAATATCATAATTCCGAAGCTGATGATTTGTTTGAGCGAACTCGGAATGAAGACCGAACCCACTGATTCTGCGACCCCTATGATCAGACCTCCGATCATGGCTCCCGGGAGGCTCCCCATCCCGCCGAGAATGACAATGGCAAAGGAGGTTAATTTGAAAGGGAAACCGGTGTGGGGCGAAATAGGCATGAGAGGAACGAGGAGAGAACCTGCCGCTCCGACACAGGCGGCTCCTACGCCAAAACAGACTGCATAGACCCTATTGACATTGGTCCCCACGATCAGGGCTCCGATGCGGTTGTCCGCGGAGGCCCGGATGGATTTCCCGATATCCGTATATTTCAGGAAGACAAAGACGGCGGCCGCCATCAGGATGGCGAGCAAAAATGCAAACAGTCTCGGAATGTCGATCATGACGCTGCCCAGCCATATCGTGCTCAGTGAATATCTCGTGTGGGGACTGTGGGGATCCGGTCCCCAGATGAGCTGGGCCATATTTTCGAGAATCATCATCACCCCGACCATGGCAATCACCTGCATCGCCTCATGAAAGGTCATAATGCGATTGACCACGGTTCGCTGGATGAAATACCCCAGGACAAACAACCCTCCCGCACTCGCTACAAAGGAGAAGAAAGGATCGATACCCGTCCAGTTCATCAAGGTGAAGGCGATATACATCCCCCAGACGAGCATGGCCCCATGGGCGAAGTTAATGACTTTCATGACACCAAAAATGAGGGAGAGGCCTAAAGCAATCAGGCTGTAGACCCCTCCCAGAAGAAATCCACTCGTGGCTAATTGCAGGACAAGGTTGAGATCCATTTTCTCTTTTTAGGCTCCCCGGTCCCAGATCTGTTTTGGCATCGGATAGACATATTTGGTCTCCGCCGCTTTTTCGGGAAGCACGACTTTGATGGATTGCCCGATGATCTGAATCATGGCGGTATCAGCATTGATGTTATCGCCTTTTTCGTCGAAGGCCACCGCCAACCCGACCATCAGATCCTGTTTGAGATAGGTCTTCTTCAGGGCGGCAACGATATCATCCGGTTTGGTTGATTTTGCTCTCTCCAGCGCATCGGCAATCACCAACACACCCAGATAGGCATATCCGGAGTTCGTGTCAATGTATTTCCCGGGAAATTTTTTCGCAAATGCGGCATTGACTTCCTTATACATCTTTCCTACCGGGTTATACCAGGGCACATTGTCCATGACATAATCGGCAAGGACCTTCATGTCCCGGATGAATTCCGGTTCATACCACCCCGGGCTTCCCGGGCTGATGATCCCCTGAAGCTCCACCCTCTGTTTGTAAAGTTCTCGAATCATCAATTTGGCATCGCCCGGCCTGGCCACGGGAAAGAGGACCTCGGGCTTCAGCGCTTTGATTTTTGATATCTCGGCGGATAAATCCTGAATGCCCAGGGGATATTCAATATGTCCCAGTACCTCGATGGGAAACTTCTTCTCTTTCAGGACTTTGATAAAGGTAGCTCCCTGGACCCGACCGAAAAGGTCTCCGGTATTGGTGACCACCCCCCTGATCCTGCTGATGTTCTTCTCCTTCATGATCTTGTCCATATAGAAGAGCATCGAGTCGGCAAATTTGGTCGTGGTGGGGAAAACCCTGAAGGTATATTTAAACCCTTTTCGCGTGATGTCGTCTGCGGCCGCCACATCCATGACAAAGGGAACCCCTCTCTGCTCGCACAGGGTGGCGATGGCCATTGCATTTCCGCTCAGGAATGGTCCCACCAGGGTGACCGCTCCATCCTTGATCACTCTTTCGGCCTCGGAGCGGGCCACATCTTCTTTGGCTTCGGAATCTCCAAGGAGAAGCCTAAGCTTTGCTCCGCCCATCGATTTGATGCCGCCCCTGGCATTGATGTCATCCACCGCCATCTGGTTTCCCCGCCTCATGGAAATTCCGATATCGGAGATAACCCCTGTGACCGGCTGGATCGAGGCGATCTTAATCTCCGGGGCCTGGGCGCGCAATAAGGTTGGCGCTCCGGCCATGGCCGTGGTGGCCCCGACGGCTGCCGAATACTTGAGAAATGTTCTACGGTTCATCTTCTTCTTCATAAAAAGTCTCCTTTCTATCATTGAAATTGTATCCCCGATAACTATAATTCACCTTCTAACCCTTTTATAGGTGGTTAATCTTTACAAATTTCAAATCGCTTGTCAACCCCCTTAGCGTAATGAAAAAATTAAGAAAATCTTGACAATGACACAGGGTAGGTTACATTGTTGAGTTATACACTCATGAAAGGAGGGATTCTGATGCTTAAACGAAGGGATTTTTTAAAGGTTGCAGGAATAGGTGGAGCTGCTGCTCTCACCACACTTTCATCGGGTAAGGTTTCCCATGCCCTGGTAAAATGGAGGATGGTCACTTCTTGGCCTCCGAAGTTCCCGATCTTGCAGGAGGGGGCTGAACTCTTCGCGAAGCGAGTTGAAGAGATGAGCGCGGGCAGGATGAAGATCGATGTCTTTGCCGGTGGAACGCTCATCCCGCCCCTGGGCGGTTTTGACGCCATCTCGGCGGGAACCGTTGAGATGGGAAGCAGCGCCTCCTATTACTGGCCGGGAAAAGTGCCGGCTGCCCAGTTCTTCACGACCGTACCTTACGGGTTTACCTTCGATGAAATTACGGCCTGGCTCAATGGAGGCGGCGGTCTCGAACTCTGGAATGAAATTTACGCCCCTTTCAACCTCGTCGCCATTCCGATGCTCAATACCGGGGTCCAGATGGGCGGGTGGTTTAGAAAAGAGATTAAGAGCGTTGAAGACCTCAAAGGCTTGAAGATGTGCGTCCCCGGACTCGGGGGAAAAGTCATGGCAAAAGCCGGTGTTTCAGTGGTGCTTCTGCCCGGAGGGGAAAGGGTCCCGGCCCTTGAGAAAGGGGTGGTCGACGCCGCCGAATGGGTGGGTCCTGCGCATGACCTGAGACTCGGTTTTCCGAAAGTGGCAAAATACTACTACTACCCGGGATGGCACGAGCCCGGTTCTCAGTGCGAGCTGATGATCAACAAGAAGAAGTGGGAGGAACTGCCAAAGGATCTGCAGGCTGTCATCCGTGCCGCCGCCTATGAGATCAACAACTGGTCTTATGCCCAGTTCGAAATGGAGAATGCGAAAGCCCTGAATGAAATCAGAAAGCAGTTTCCCGACGTTAAATTCACCCGATTTCCGACTGATGTGCTGAAGGTCTTTCGCAAGTTGACCAACGATGTCCTCGCGGAGGAGGCGGCCGCGGATAAGACCGGCGCCTTTAAAAAGGTTTACGAGGCTTATCTCAAATTTCGTAAGGATATGGAGCTGTGGGGAGATATTTCCGCAAGGGCCTACTTCAAAGCAGAAGAACTGAGGTAAGCGCATCCCTCTGAAAGGACGGCATGGGATTTCTCATCCGTGTGATTGACGGAATCGGCGAGTGCTCAGGCCGGGTTGTGATGTGGCTCGGCCTGGTCCTCTTTCTGGTCACCGCTTATGAAACGATACAACGGTATCTTTTCCGCTTGACGTCCGTTGCCCTGCAGGAGACGACCTGGCACCTCTATTCCCTGCTCTTTCTCCTCGGCCTCGCCTACACCCTGAAACACGATGGCCATGTGCGGGTGGATATCTTTTACGATAAGATGTCCGACCGGGCGCAGGCCCTGGTCAATCTCTTCAGCCTGATCTTCCTCCTCATGCCCTTATGCCTGATCATGATAGGCTTTTCCTGGAAATTTTTTATCGTCGCCTATCAGATCGGTGAAAGATCGGGAGACCCGGGCGGATTGCCGGCGCGCTGGCTCCTGAAAGCATCCATTCCTCTCGGTTTCAGCCTTCTTTTGCTCCAGGGGGTTTCGAACATCTTTAAAAACCTGCTGGGGCTGATCTTTCACAAGGAAGTTTCATCCGGATCTCAAAGAAATTTTGGAGAGAAAGGAGCCGCTTGATGGAATTTCTGAGCATCTGGATGATTCTCTCTCTCACGATTCTTCTCCTGCTTGGCTCCCCGGTCGCTCTGGCCATCGGGTCTACCGCCATCTTCTTCGGTTTAGTGGGTTTCGGGCTCGACCTGTTCTCTCTTCTCCCATTGAGGATCTGGGGACTGATGACCAATATCACCCTCATCGCCGTTCCCCTTTTCGTCCTCATGGGCCTCATCCTCGAACGCTCCGGCATTGCGGATAAACTTCTCGAGAACATGACCGTCATGTTCGGCCCTCTGCGCGGGGGGCTGGCGATTTCGGTCATCATCGTGGGCGCCCTGCTGGCCGCTTCAACAGGCATTGTGGGAGGGATCATCGTGACGATGGGATTGCTCGCTCTTCCCACCATGCTTCGGCATAAATATTCTCCGGAATTCGCTACGGGAACGATCTGTGCCGCAGGAACGCTGGGCCAGATCATCCCTCCGAGTATTGTCCTGATCGTTCTGGGTGACGTGATGGGGATCTCCGTGAGCGATCTCTTTGCGGCATCCTTTCTGCCGGGGGTCGTCCTGGTCGTCCTTTACATCATCTATATTGCGATCGTCGCATATTTAAAGCCGGAGCTGGCTCAAGCGCCCGTCGCCTCGGGACTCACCCGAAGCCAGGTATTGCTCCGGGTCGCCAAATCGGTCATCCCCCCCTCGGCACTGATCGTAGCCGTTCTCGGTTCCATCTTCTTCGGGATTGCCACGCCGACGGAATCGGCCTCCATCGGCGTTTTGGGAGCGATTCTCCTCAGCGCCATCCACCGCCGTCTCAATCTCAAGATGATCGCCGAGGCACTGAGGGGAACGATGTTGCTGACGAGCATGGTCTTCATGGTCGTCATCGGGGCCAGCATCTTCGGAATGGTCTTCATCGGGTTGGGCGGCCAGGAGATGGTCAAGGGCTGGCTTCTCAATCTTCCGGGGGAGAAAGCGGGGTTTATTGTCACCAGCATGGTCCTGATTTTTCTCTTGGGGATCTTCTTTGAATTTCTGGAGATCAGCCTGATCGCCGTCCCCCTGCTTGTCCCGGCCGCTCAACAGGCGGGCATCAATATGACCTGGTATGCCGTGCTCATCGCCATGAATCTGCAGACCGCGTTTCTGAGCCCACCGGTGGGCGCGAGCCTCTTCTTCCTCCGGGGTGTGGCGCCTCCGGGAGTGACGATGAGCCACATCTTTCGCGGCGTCATTCCTTTTATGGTCATTCAGCTTATCGCCGTTGGACTGTTGATCCTCTTCCCCCAAATCGCCCTATGGCTGCCCGGGATAAAGTAGGTTTAACCCCGTTTTCTCATCGTCTCGGCAATCAAATCGATAAAACCCACAGAGCGGTAACCCGTCATACCTCCGTCCACCACCAGGGTTGTCCCGTTGACGTAACTGGCCTCCTCTGAGGCCAAAAACAGGGCGACCTGTACGATCTCTTCAGGTTTTCCCAGTCTCTTGAGAGGAACCTGCTGAGTCAAGCCGGAGACAAGCATCTCCTTGTTGAGGATCGGCGTGTTCATTCCCCCGGCAATGAATCCAGGGGCAATCGCATTGACCGTGATGTGATACTTGCTCCACTCGTAGGCCAGGACCCGGGTCAGCATCATCACCCCGGCCTTGCTGACAGAGTAAGGGAGAAATCCCTGCTCGCCGAGGAAACCGACCGCAGATGAAATGTTGATGATCTTCCCGCCGCCTTGTTCGATCATCTTCCGACCCACGGCCTGGCAGCAGAGAAAGACCCCTTTCAAATTGACATCGATCACCTGATCCCACCCCTCTTCTTTGATCTTCTCTGCCTCGAGGATAAAGGGGTTCACCCCCGCATTGTTGACCAGGATATCAATCCGGCCGAAGGCCCGGAGCACATCCTCCGCCATTTTGTTTACCTCGGAAGAAGAAGCAACATCTGCGGCAATCGCGATCGACCTCACGCCGAGGTTTTTAATCTCCTCAGCCACGGAGTTTGCCTTTTCCAGACCTCGTCCGTTGATGACGACGTCAGCGCCTTCTTTTGCAAAACCGACGGCAAATTCCCTTCCAAGCCCCCGGGACGACCCTGTAATCAGAGCGACCTTCCCTTTCAGTTTCATGGTATCACCCTCCGATCCAATGATTTCGTTGTAGGGAACGGTTTCAAACCGTTCCCTACCTGCCATCAATTATCTCCTGATAATAATCCTTACTACTTTTCCCACATCTGGATGTTTCCCTGTTTTCTATATCCAGTTCCCATTTCAAAGGATTGTTCTGAATATATTCTCTTATGCGGGACAACTCGTTCTCGTTGCGTATAACATGGTCATAAAATGACTTCTGCCATTGGAAATTATGGCTATTCTTAATCCCTTCATGTATTTTTCGTGATGAAAATGTTTTAAATCCACGAATCATCTCAGACAATCCATAGGTAGGGAACGGTTTCAAACCGTTCCCTACAACGTTATTGTTATTAATCACAATGATACCATGCAGGTGATTTGGCATAATAACGAATGTATCTAATAAACAATTTTGATAATGTTTAGGCAAATCATCCCAGCATTGACTAACAATGATCCCATATTGATTCAAAATCATCGCCCCGTTCTCTACCTTTCCAAACCACTCCTCTCTATTCTGGGTGCAACTCGTTACAAAATAATACCCTCCTTTTGAATAATCATAATCTCTCAATCGAATTTGTTTTCTTTCTTTCATTTGGCTTACAAAAACCTCTTCACCCTCTCCTCAAACAGATAATTCAAATGGCTGCTGTTTTCAGGCGCCCAACCGAAAGCATCCTCCCATACCTCCCTGCTCTCCATGCAGAGGTAGATGAACAGACCGGAATCCACCTCCCTCAGCCATTCCACCATCTTCCGGTACATCTCGGTCCGAATCTCCTTCAAATAACGGAATTTGCCGTCCCTGCCCGGGAACAACTCTCCGGAGAAGATCCTGGTATCCGGAAAACGATCTTTTGCAATGGCCCTGAGCTTAGGCGGATAACGAAAACCCCCCAGACTGATCCAAATCACCCCTTTTGGATCGATCCGTTCGAAAATGGATTGGACCACTTCCCGATATCCTTCTTCCCATCCGGGGTAGTCGAACATCGGATCAAAATGAAATCCTAAGGGATAACCCTTCCGCTGACATTGCTCTGCTGCCCCAATCCGTTCTTCCAGGGAGGCCGTGTTCCGCTCTTCTTCCCGGATGACCCCGGGGGGGTTGAGCGACCAGGAGACAATGGTCTTCCCCCTATGGTCCAAATGAAGAATGGGATCGACCATGGCTGACTTTGTCTTCAGTTCAAGGAGGCCATTCTCCCTCCCGGCAAAAAATGGGATGAGGAATTGGGAAACCGGAAAAATCGACTCCAGGGCCAGGCTGTCCGAGAGCTCCCCCGTCCCCAATCGTGAGAGAGGGTTTCTTTTCATTGAAAGAAAATCTTCGATCTCCCGAAGAAGGTCATCCCAGTTCGAATAGAAAGTGAGAAAGGGGTTGTTCAGATATCCCTGGAGGACACAATAGGAACAATCCATCGTGCAGTTGGTGACGGCATTGATCACGTGATATCCACAGCAGATATGCCGGGATGTCCCGGGACAGGGCTTCAATCGCCTTCCGTAAAAATGGGTGACCAGGAGATTTCTTTTTCCCATCCCGATGGGATCGGCGATGTGAAGGGACTGTTTGATGAGATTTCTCTTGTCTTCGACTCTCTCCACCGGAACACCGGGCAAAGATCTCAGGAGAGATTGGGTCACCCAATCCTTCTCGGCCTTTTCATCGAGATAAATCTTTTCAATACGAAAAGGAAGCATACAGTTTAAATAAAATCCGAATTCCGAATATCGTGCGAAGCGTCCTTTTAGGTCCAATCCGAAACAAACTCAAATTTTCAAAATTTTTAATCCCTAAACTCTTTTGTTTGGAACATTCGAAATTTGGTTATTTTAGATTGTTTCGAATTTCGAATTTCGTGCTTCGGATTCGGGACCCCTGAATCATCTCCTCAAACTCCTTCTTATCCGCAAGGCTCGATAAAGACGAAACGAAGGACCGGTATTCCTCCATCGATTGAAACTGAAAATCGATCTCCAACTCTCTCCCTTCAAAATAGGGGGAATGATTCAGAGATACGCCTGCAGGCAAATGGAGCGCCTTTCGCATCTTTTCAAACCCCTCCTCCAATGTTTTCATCTTCGGGTAGCGGAGGTCCATCAGAACCCTTTTAAGACGCTCCGTCTTTTGAACGGGAGTGAGCTCTTCCCGGGAAAGGATCGCTTGGATTTCGGTGCGATGAATCATCTCCTTCAGGCCGACCCGGTCCCGCCGGCAGATCTCGTCCAGGATGGTGAGCACCTCTCTCAAACGATTCTCCCCTAACTTCAGAGAGGAAAGGAATGGAATAAGGGCAATCCGGTCGTCAGGAGCCAGGGCCGAGAGTATCCGAATGTTTGACCGCGACACCTCTTCTCTTAAAACATACCTTCTGGTGTCCTCTTCCATCCGGGCCAGAGAAAGGTAGGTGCTTAAGATCTTCTCGTTGGGCTCCAGAGAAAACAGGGGTAGATAGGATTGGATGATTACGGAACGATCCACGTCGAAATAGTCGATCAATTTTTCTAAGGCGATGGCTTTTTCAACGGCATGAAATCCCCTGGCCATCATATTTTCATGAAGACAAACAATAAATAAGTGCAGATCATCCCGTTCCCTCTCTTCAAAAACCATCGCTGGGAGCTTATCATTTCCCAGTTCCCGCAAGATGGATATTCTTCTGAACCCGCAAATGATCTGAAAAGCACCCTTCCTTTTTCTTAAAAGGACTGGTTGAATCAATCCGATCTCCCGGATCGAGGAGCGAAGGCTTCGAAGGTCCGGCATAAAATTGACGGAGAACGTTTCATCCAATAAATCAATCTGATGTAGAGGAATCTCCTGAATCATTTTCATATCGGCCATCCCTGTGGTCACGTTAGAGGTTTGAGGTGGGAGGCTTGAGGCAAAAGATTTTTCCCCAACCTGTGGCTTTGTTTCTTCACCATTTTTTGTCTCTATCCTCAAGCATAGCGATCCTCCACCCTCCAACTGTTCATATTTCAATTCCATACCTCCTCATGATTTCCTGGTAGTGTCTCCCCTCCAGATCGTTCCCTCTTTTAATGAAGCCTTGGGCGAGGACCCGGCACTTCTTTTTCATCTCTTCGATCACCATCTCTCTTTCTTCTGGTTTGAGGAAAGGTTCGGAAAGGAGTTTTTCGAGGGCCATGACACGGTAGCGATCGTTTCCCCAGGAACGTTGGGAGAGCTGGTCAGGATGGCCGCCCCGCTTGATGATCAGTTTTCTATTGATAAAAAAGATGGGAAACCGGGCTGATACCCTGAGCCAGAAATCATAATCTTCGCATACCGAAAGGGCTTCATCGAAGAGACCCACCTTTGAAAAAAGGGGCTTTCTCATCATCGATGAGGATGGGCTGATGGTGCAGAGAGGGAGACATTTTTCAAAGATCCAGCCCGAATATTTCGAATGTTTCTTCATCGGGTTAACCCTCTTCCCCTTCCGGATCCATATCTCGTCGGAATAACAGAGAGGATAGTGGGGGTTGTCTTCCAGGAAGGAAACCTGGATCTTTAATTTTCCCTTTACCCATAAGTCGTCCGAATCCAGGAAGGCGATAAACTTCCCCCGGGCGTTAAGGATCCCTCTATTCCTGGCTGCACTGACACCTCTATTCCCGGTGTGTTCAATGACGTTGATCCTTCCTCCATATCTTTTCATTTCTTCGGAAGTTCCGTCCGTTGAGCCATCATCCACAACGATCAATTCAAAATCCTCAAAATCCTGTACCAGAACGGACTGGACTGCCTCTTTCAACATGGGCAGCCGGTTATAGGTGGGAATAATGACGGAAACCTTGGGCATCTTTTTGAATGCGGAATGAAGACTGCGGATTGCGGAATAAAATGCAAACGTCTCTAAAAGACAAAATGAGTCAATCCGAAATCCGCAGTCCGAAATCCGAAATAAATTAGGCGGCTCGCCGTGTTTTTTTCTTCACACGACCGATACGTCTTCTTATGATCTCGGCCATCTTATAATTTCTCTGCTGGAGGACTTCCTCTCTTTTGGCTTTCAACTCCTTCATCTTCTGTTTCAGTTGGGCCACGGTCAGAATCACCTTCTCTTGTTTTACGCCGACCTTCCCTTCTTTCTCAGGTTCGGGAATGCCCTTTGCTTTCCGGATGGCAACGAGCAACTCCTCTTTCTTCATCGCATGGACGCCATGAATCCCGGTCAACCCGAGGGCCATCTCCCTCAACTCCTTTGCGGTCAACTTATCCAGGGGCTTTTCTTTCTTTTCCATAAGCATCTCCTCCTTATCATCTTTCAAGGTTGAAGGCACAGGGACTTCGAGAACCGTTGGATGGTAATGTAGAAGATTTTAACGGGCAAATCAACCCTTGATGTTGTTTGGGCGTCTGTTTCCCCCTTTGGAAAGCCTCGCAGGAGCCACACGTGAGAAGGTTGGAAACCCTCTAAAGGGTCTACTCTGACAGGGAATTGGATACCCCGCAGCAGAGCTGCGGGGTATCCAATTCCTTAAAAAAAACTTTCCTCCCTCTTGATGCCTGCCTGCGCGAAGCCGTTTCGGCGAAGGCAGGGGGGAGGATTAAGGTGGGGGTGGTAAGAAGATCAGTATCCCCCCTCACCTCGGTTGCGAGTCGAAGCGACCTAACCCTCTCCCCCCAGGGGAGAGGGAATGCCATTCATCCCCCCAGCAGAGCTGGGGGGTATT